>JBGTKH010000579.1:0-9779 GCA_041744735.1 Pirellulaceae bacterium
CGGCGAATATCGCGGCGGTGGCGGAGGCCGACGGGGCGGCGGTGGACGCGGTGACCGGCGGTAGTCCGTCACGAGGTGTTCTCGCTCGAGCGTCAATTGGATTGTAAACTTCATTCGCCCGTCGGCCAACATCTGTTGGCCGATGGGCGATCTTCTTTGAGCATCCACTGGTCTGTCGGCCGTGCGTTGGTGGTAGCCGAAGTCGCCAGACTTTGGCCGGCTCTCGGGAAAACCAAACTCTGGCGAGTTCGGCTACACACAACAGCCGCCGTTACCCATGCCCGATCACACGCCCAGCGAATCCGATCAGCGCGATCAGCGGCTGCTGGCTCAGTACCAGGAGTTGGCCGAATTGGCCGGCTCGTTGGCGCACGAGATCAAGAATCCGCTGTCCGTGATCCGCATGAACATGGACTTGCTGGCCGAGGATTTTCGGGGCAGCGAAACGCCGCGAGAACGGCGGGCACTGAATAAGATCAGCATCGTGCACAGCCAATGCACGCGGCTGGAGAATCTGCTCAACGATTTTCTGAAATTCGCGCGGCTGCGGCATCTGGACATGCGCGCCGGCAGCTTGAACGAGCAGATCGACCGCGTGCTGGATCTGTACGAACCGCAGGCTCGCGAAACGGGTGTCGAGATCATTCGTTACCTCGACGCAGACCTGCCCAGCATCGTGCTGGACAGCGAAACGCTGCAAGCTGCGCTGCTGAACCTGGTTAAGAACGCTCTGGAAGCGATGCCCAACGGTGGCCAGCTTATGGCGCGCACACGAATGACTCGTACCGGCGTAGCGCTCGACCTGATCGACACCGGCTGCGGCATGGATGAGAAGACCGCGCTGCACATGTTCGAAGCCTTCTTCTCAACCAAAGACGGCGGCTCGGGCCTCGGTCTGCCCACGGCGCGCAAGATCATCGAAGCCCACGGCGGCCGCATCGACGTGCAAAGCGAACTGCACCGCGGCACCCAATTCACGCTCGAATTCCCCACGCCCGCGCGGCTGATGTCCGGTGGCGACGCAGTCGCCAGGGAGTGCGAGCAATAGCATGGTAACGGACAGGGTCGCCGCAAGTCTTGCCCTGCGTTATCATTTGTGATAATCTCTTGGTTGGAGCCACTCAGATGCCGTGGTACGACATTTTCTGGAACTACGAAGATGACGACGGTAACGTGGCTCACATCGCCGAGAATGGATATCCCGTAACCGCATTTGAAGTCGAGGAATAAAATCATGGCGAAGCGAAAGGTACGCAGCGTGCCAAGGACGCTTACGGAGGAAGATCGCATCCGTCATAAAAGGCTTCGTGAACAGGTTGAACAGGAGAAGCCGGAACTGATTGCGCGCGGGCGTGCGATAAAGGCAAGACACGCCCGGTTGCGCGAGGCCGTTTCTGTTTTAAAGGCCACGCGCGAGTCCCTAGGATTAAGTTTGGCTGACATTAAAGAACGGACGGGAATCGAAAAGGGCAATCTATCGCGATTGGAGAACGCGGTGAATCCAAACCCAACCATCGAAACGTTAACCCGCTATGCAGATGCGGTTGGCAAAGAGTTGGTCATCGCCTTAGTCGATAAGCCCTCCTCGGTTTAAACTTCACGAACGGACGGAAGCGGCGATGCCTATCACACGGAAGTTTATCGATTGGAGTCGGCCGGCGCTGCCGGCCGCGGCTGAATTTCTGCTTGAAACGTACGTCCGTGGCGGCGTCTTCGATTTGGGAGACGTGGTCATCGTTGTGCCTGGCGGCCGCGCGGGCCGGCGGCTAATGGAGATTCTGGTCCAACTTGCGGAAGAGCGGTCGCTGGTCTTGTTTCCGCCGCACGTCGAGACCATGGGCTCGCTGCCCGAACGGCTATACGAATCCAAGCGGCCGTTTGCCAACGATTTGGTTCAGCAGCTTGCCTGGGTGCACGCACTGCGCAGCATTGCGGCCAAGCAACTGGCGCAAGTCATGCCGCAACTGCCGGCCGACGACGATGTGTTGCGGTGGATGGACTTGGGGGCTCTGCTGTGGCAGCAACATCGCGAACTGGCGGCCGACGCGATGGATTTTGCGCACGTCGCGCGGATCGGTCACAGTTTGGAGGGCTTTCGCGAAATCGATCGCTGGAAACTGCTGTCGAAAATTCAACAACGTTATCTGCAGCTTTTAGATCATCATCAGCTTTGGGATTTGCAAACGGCGCGGCTGTACGCGATTGAGCATCGGGAGTGCCGCACGGATCGCGACATCGTGCTGGTGGGCACGGCCGACATGAATCGGGCCATGCGGCGGATGTTGGATCAGGTCGCAGACCGAGTCGTGTCGCTGATCTTCGCGCCGCCGCAGCTTGCCGATCGCTTTGACGAGCATGGCTGTCTGCTGCCGGATGCCTGGCAAGATGCGCCACTGGACTTGGCCACGGAGCAGGTGCAAGTGGTCGACGGGCCGGCCGACGTGGCGGATGCAGTGGTGCGAGCGATCGCCGGCTTCGACGGCCGCTATCGCGCGGATGAAATCACGGTGGGCGTGCCCGACGAGCAAGCCGTGCCGCAAATCCAGCGGCAACTCTTGCAGTGCGGCGTGCCATCGCGGTGGGTGGTTGGAAAATCGTTGCCCGACACGACGCCCTATCGGTTGCTCGAAGCGCTCGCCGATTTCGCAGACCGGGGCCGATACGCCGATTTCGCAGCGCTCGTGCGGCATCCCGACGTGTTTGACTGGATCGCGCGGCAGGGCATTCGCGGCGATTGGTTGTCAGAGCTTGACGAGTATTACAACAATCATCTGCAGCCGCGGCTGGGCGCCTGGCTGGGCGACGCGCAGGAGTCTCAAAGCCTTCAATTGATTCATGCGGCGTTGAGTGCGGCCACTGAGCCTTTGAACAGTCCGCCGCTTAAGCTCGGTGATTGGGCGGCGCGAATTGTCGGAGTGCTGTTGCAGTTCTACGGGGACGTGGACGCGGATCGCGAGCATGCAGCGGACCATTACACGCTGAAGGCCTGCGATCAGATTCACGACGCCCTGCTGGAGCATCAGGCCGCGCCGCAGCAGCTTGCGCCGACGCTCACCGCGACGGAAGCGATTCGGCTGGTATTGGAGAAGCTGCGGTCGGCGGTCATTCCACCGCTGGCCGATGAAGACGCGGTCGAACTGCTGGGCTGGCTGGAATTGCCGCTGGATACGGCCGACGCGCTGGTCGTGGCTTCCTTTAACGAAGGATTCGTGCCCACGTCGGTAAACTCGGACTTGTTTCTGCCGAACGGATTGCGGCAACGGCTGGGTCTGTTGGACAACGCGCGGCGTTACGCGCGCGATGCTTATGCGCTGAGCTTGTTGTTGGCGTCGCGCCAAGAGCTGAAGCTGATCGTCGGCCGGCGCGACGGCGAAGGCAATCCGCTCGCTCCCAGCCGCTTGTTGTTTGCCACCGACCGCGAAACGATCGCGCGCCGCGCAATCGAATTCTTCGAGCCCCATGTATCGCCGCGCGTGCCACCGCCGCTGCCCGGCGCTCCCGTTGCCAGGTTGGAGCATTCCGACTTCGTCGTGCGCAAACCGCCGCCGCTGCGAGAACCGCTGCGCGACATGAGCGTGACGGCGTTTCGTTCGTACCTGGCGTGTCCGTACCGTTTCTATCTGCGTCACGTGCTGGGTTTGCAGCCGCTGAACGACGAAGCCGAAGAGTTAGACGCGCCGACATTCGGCAACTTGATCCACGAAGTGCTGCGGCAATTCGGCAGCCAGGACATTCGCCGTTCAACCGACTCGGCTGAAATTCGTCACTTTCTCCACCACGCGCTCAATCAATACGTGGACCTGTGGTTGGGGCGCGAGTTGCTGCCGGCCGTCAACGTGCAAATCATGCAGCTTCGTTTGCGGCTGGATGCGTTCGCCGACTGGCAAGCGCGCTGGGCCGGCGACGGTTGGCAGATTCAACACACCGAAACCGGCGAAGACCGCGAGGCCGTGCAGCTTCACGCGGACGCCGGCCAGTCGATCACGCTGCACGGCCGCATCGATCGCATCGACCGTCACGCGGGCTCCGGCCAGTGGGCGATCTTCGATTACAAAACGTCCGACACCGCCAAGAAGCCCGAACAAGCGCACAAACGAGGCAGCGAGTGGGTCGATTTACAATTGCCCTTATACCGCCACTTGGCTCGGCCGCTGGGAGTAATCGAACCGTTGAAGCTGGGCTACATCGTGCTGCCCAAAGACACCACAAAAGTCGGTGCGCTCTTGGCCGAATGGTCCGCTGAAGACTTGGCCGAAGCAGACGAAGTGGCTATCGACGTTGTCCGTCGTGTCCTGCAACAAGAATTCTGGCCGCCGACTTACCCCGCGCCCAACATCCTGACCGACTACGCCGCGATCTGCCAAGACGGCGCGTTCGACAAGCGGGTTGAGGAAGGCACGTGAGGTGTGGAGGCGGGTATCGACGTGTGAGTCAATCGTCCAAACATGGGTCACGTTCCTTACGCTGGCCACCAAAGGTTTGCTTGTCCGAGCGATTCGCGAAAAGCCGCCTCAGTCGACGACGGAGGAAATCCTATGAAGACCGTTAGCATCGAAAATTTCCGCAAGCAGTTTGATGAATACCTAGCGGCTGTGGGTGACGACGATATCGTATTACTCAGCGACGATGGGAAGCCATACGCTTTCCTTCAGGCAATTCCGCCAGAAACAGAGCCGCAGTCTGCGTCTTTCGCCCATTCGCCGGAGTTCTGGCAAATGATCCATCGGCGGCGCCAAGAAGAGGCAGTCCCCTGGGACGAAGCGAAGGAACAACTGGCGCTCGATTAATCCGATGAACCGCACGCCGTTTTGTGCACACGGCGATGTGGGCATGGCACATCACGGTACAGGCTTCAGCATGTCTTCGATGCGATCGGCCAGCCGATCCCAAAGCTGTGGCTGCGGGGACGCAAGAATCTTTCGGATGCTTTCCGCAACGATGGCGAAAATATGATCCTGTTCCCGCTTGCTTTTGCCGGTTAGCGGACTAGATGGTGAATTGACGGCCTGAAACTGCCGCAGCGGGGTCCGTTCGAAGCGGCACGGACTGACGATCACCGAAAGGATGTGCACGCCACGATCGCGAGCGCCCTCCAGAAGAATTGGAATCTCTCGTGCAATGACATAGTCGGACGCTAGGTAGTCAGCACTCACCAGCAACACGGCGACCCGCGCGGCCTCTAACGCCGCCTCGATTTGCTCGCGCCAGCGGCTGCCTTGCTCGATTCGGGTGTCATCCCAAATATCCACAGCCGCGTCGTGTTCAAGGGGCTTCAGGTACTCCAGCAGCCGTTCTAACCATTCCTGATCAGCACGGTTATAGCTAATAAAGACTCGCGGACGTTGGTCGCTTTCAGTGCTCGTTGAAGTGGCAACGGATTCATTGGATAGGGCGGCGAGTTGCTTGCGATGCCGGAACAATTCTTTCTGCAGCTCTTCGATCTTGCTCTCGACGTGTGCACGTTCGATGGGGTCGGACGTGAAGATCCGCTTCCGTTCGACCTCAGCGAGAAACTCCTCGGAGAGGGTGATTCGTTCCTGCAATTCCTGTGCGTTGGCCACAAGCCTTCCCCTTATCGATTGGACGTTTCCGTCAACTGAAAGTCATCTAACACGTTATCATATTCGTCCCTGGAAAGCCGAGCAAGCTCGAACCGTGGTAGTGCGGTACCCGAACCGTGTTGTGTTACAATCTACACTGTGTTCGCGCGGGGCGACAATCGTATCGCCAACGTTGTTCACGGAACACTGTGGTAGCAAACGGAGTTGCAGAGACATGAAGCCATATCCCAACGTTGTGATTCGGGCCTCGGCGGGTACGGGGAAGACGTTTCAGCTTTCGAATCGCTATCTGGGGCTGCTCGATCACGATTCGCCGCCGGACCAGATCTTGGCGACGACCTTCACGCGTAAGGCGGCGGGCGAGATTCTGGACCGCGTGGTTGTGAGGCTGGCGAAAGCGGCCCTGGATGACGATGAGTGCGAAGAGCTGGCGGGATATCTGGAGGCCGAACGACTGTCGCGTGCCCGCTGCCTGGAACTGCTCGAACAACTGACTCGTAACTTGCATCGTCTGCGAGTCAGCACGCTCGACAGTTTCTTCTCGCAACTGGCCGGCAGCTTTAGTTTGGAATTGGGTTTGCCGCCGGGTTGGCGAATTGTCGAGGAGTTGCGGGACGCTCAGTTGCGCACCGAGGCCATCGAAGCCATCCTGCGAGATTCGTCGGGCGACGTGACACGTCTGATGAACTTGCTGACCAAGGGCGAGGCGGAACGGTCGGTCAGCGAATTGGTGCGGTCGACGGTCTACAGTCTTTACAATCTTTACCTGGAAACCAGTGCCGAAGCGTGGCACAAGATTCCGCGACCGGCGATGCTGTCCAGTCACATGCTCAGCGAAACGGTCGAGGCGCTGCGGACGGTCGAACTGCCTGCCGACAAGCGATTCGAAAGGGCCCGCGATAACGACTATCAGAGCGCCGCCGAAAACGATTGGGAGACCTTCATTTCCAAGGGGCTCGCGGCAAAGGCGCTGGAGGGACAGTCGCGATACGGCGGCAAGGACATTCCCGAACCCGCGCTTGCGATCTATCAGCGGCTGGTCAATCACGCCAAAGGTGTGCTGCTCGATCAACTGGCCAATCAGACCGCGGCCACGTACGAGTTGCTGCATAAGTTCGACGCCGTCTACCAGCAACTGAAACGCCGCGCCCGGGCGCTGCGCTTTGAGGACGTGACGCGATGCCTGTCGAACCGCGCGGTGTTGGGAGATGTCGAACGCCAGGAGTTCCGCCTCGACGCTCCGATCGCTCATCTGTTGCTCGATGAATTTCAAGACACGTCGCTGCCTCAGTGGCAGGTGATCCGGCCGTTCGCCGAGCGTGTCACCAACACCGGCGGCCAGCGAACATTCTTCTGGTCGGGCGGCCAGCAGTCGCTGTTCTGCGTGGGCGACGTGAAACAAGCAATTTACGGCTGGCGCGGCGGGCTGTCGGAAATCTTCGACGCCCTGGAATCGAACCTTTACGGACTGACGCGGAATTGGCTGAACCAAAGCTACCGCTCGTCGCGCCCAGTCATCGAAACCGTAAATCGGGTCTTTAGCGGCATTAAGTCGCATCCCAATCTGGATAGCTTGAAACCGGGCATCGAGCGGTGGTGCGGGCAATTCGCAACTCACACCACGGCCAAGACCGACCTCCCCGGTCATGCATGCCTGGAAACCGCGCCGGAAGCAGGTGACGACGACAAGCAACAAGATGTTACTTTGGAGCACGCCGCGCGGCGAATCGCCGAACTTGTCGCAAAGGCACCGGGGCGCAGCGTTGGCGTGCTTGCGCGGCGGAATTCGGTCGTTGCCCAATTGATCTTCCTGCTGCGTCGGCTGGGAGTGCCGGCCAGCGAAGAAGGCGGCAATCCGCTGACCGATTCGGCCGCGGTGCAAGTTGTGTTGTCGCTGCTGCGGCTGTCGGATCATCCGGGTGATTTGGTCTCGCGGTTTCATCTGGCCCAGTCGCCGCTGGGGCCGCTGCTGGGATTGACCGATCACCGCCGTGACGAAGACGCGCGGCAATTGGCCGGTCGCGTGCGACGCTCGCTGTTGGTCGAAGGATACGGCCCGGCAATCTACCGACTCGCGAGCCAACTGGCGGCAAGCTGCAATCGGCGCGACCTGAGCCGCCTGCAGCAGTTAGTCGAGTTGGCCTACGGTTTTCAGCCCACTGCGACGCTGCGGCCGGCGGACTTCCTGCGGTTCGTCGAACGCGAGCGCGTGGCCGACCCAACGACGGCCGACGTGCGCGTGATGACGATCCATCAGGCCAAGGGTTTGGAGTTTGACATCGTCGTGCTGGCTGATCTCGACTCGGAACTGATCGGCCACCGGCCCACGTGCGTCGTCGGCCAACCGGACCCGACGCAGCCGGTCGACCGCGTCTGCTTGTACCGCAACACCAGCGTGCAAGCGCTACTGCCGCCGGACTTGCAACAACTCTTCACCGACAACATCAGCCGCGAAGTCAGCGAAGCGCTGTGCGTGTTATACGTGTCGCTGACCCGCGCCATCCACGCTCTGCACATAATCATCGCGCCGTCGCCGCAGAACGAACGCAGCCTGCGTAAAACTTCGGCCGGCGTGCTGCGCGCCGCGTTGACCGACGGCAGTTCGTTACCACCGGAGACAATCGCCTACGAACATGGCGACCGCGAGTGGTTCCTGCGGGAACAGGGGACAGGGGACAGGGGACAGGGGACAGCGGATAGGGGACAGGGGACAGCGGATAGGGGACAGGACGTCCCAGCAAGCGACGAAACGGCTCGGCCTCTCGAAGTTCGACTTGCACCGCCAACCGGCCCGCGCAGAGTTGGTCTCGAACGAACTTCCCCATCCGCACTGGAAGGCGGGCCGCGCGTCAAACTAACGAACGTCTTGCGGATCGACAATTCACAGGCCCTAGCCCGCGGAACGCTGATCCACGTTTGGTTCGAACAGATCGAGTGGCTGGACGACGGCCCGCCCACCGACGACGAACTCCGCCACATCGCCGCCAAAATCGACACGGCCGGATTGGACGTCGACCAAGCCCTCACCGACTTTCGCGCCATGCTCGCCGCGCCCGCCATCGCCGCCACGCTGCGCCGCGATTTCTACAATCCCGTGCACAACGCCAACCTAGCCGCGATGCTCCCCAAGCATCTACATCAAGCCTCATTTAGACTCGATCCTCACAACGAACACCGCTTCGTTGTGCGCGACGGCCATTGCCTACTGTCCGGCACCATCGACCGGCTGATCCTAATCTACCACGGCGACCAGCTCGTCGCCGCCGACATCCTCGACTACAAAACCGACGCCCTCCCACCCAACGACCCGCACGCCGAGTCCATCGTCGACCACTACCGCCCCCAACTAAGCGCCTACCGGCGAGCGCTATCAAACATCTTCCACCTGCCCCTTGATCAAATCTCAGCCCGACTACTGCTGGTCGGGCCGGGCTTAATGAAAGACGTCGACTCGCGATGACGTCTTAGTGATACTGACTGGCAATCATTCGGAAGGGCCGATATTCTATGGTACATGAACAATTTCGGCGAAAAAGTTAGTTTCATTTGGAGCGTTGCAGATCTGCTGCGCGGGCCTTATCGACCGAATCAGTACGGGCGAGTCATCCTGCCGCTGACGGTGCTAAGGCGTTTGGATTGCGTGCTGGAACGGACCAAGGACAAGGTGCTGGCCAAGGCGGAGAGTCTCAAAGGCAAGAAGCTGGCGAACGTCGAGCCCGTGCTGAACCGGGCGGCTGGCGGCACGTTTCACAACACTAGCAAACTGACGTTCGAGAAACTCAAGGGCGACCCCACGCACATCGCCCGCAACCTGTCGGGCTACATCAACGCCTTCTCGTCGAACGTTCGCCGCATCTTCGAGAAGTTCAAGTTCGAGGAGGAAATCAGCCGGCTCGACGAGCACAACCGGCTGTTCCAAGTCGTGTCGAAATTCTGCGACATCGACCTGCATCCCAAAGTCGTCCCCAACATCGAAATGGGTTACATCTTCGAGGAACTGATCAGGCGATTCAATGAAGCGGCCAATGAAACGGCGGGCGATCACTTCACACCCCGCGAAGTGATCCGGCTGATGGTCAATCTGCTGTTCGCCCCCGATGGCGAAGCGCTGGTCAAGCCGGGCATGGTCCGCACGCTGCTCGACCCGGCCTGCGGGACCGGCGGCATGTTGGCCGTGGCCGACGAATACCTGCGCGAACTGAACCGCGACGCTCGGCT
>JBGTKH010000580.1:0-6226 GCA_041744735.1 Pirellulaceae bacterium
GGTCCGACCGGCGCGGCGCAAGTCGGCGCCGCACAAGCGGGCGCCGGACAAAACGTGTCGCAGATTCGTTCCGCAATGCTGCAATTCCTGACCGTCGATTCGCAAGGCCGGCGGCTGTTGAAATCGGGCATTCTATTCGACGTGCGTGTGACGGCGGACGTTAATGCCAACGCGCTGCTCGCGACTGGTCCGCCGGAGAGCATGGAGTTGGTCGCCGCGTTGATTCAAGCGCTCGACCAACTCCCCGCCCCGTCCGCTCAGATCAAAGTCTTCACGATCGCCAATGGCGACGCCACACGTCTGTCGACAATGCTGCAAACGATGTTTAGCCAACAAGCCCAAGGCGGACAGTTCGGTCAGGCGGCCGGTGGCGGCGTGGGACAAGTTTCCGCGACCGGGGCCGGCGAAAGCTCGCTGGTTCCGCTGCGGTTTGGCGTCGATGAACGCACCAACAGCATCATCGCCACCGGTGCCGCGGGCGCCTTGAACGTCGTCGAGGCAATCTTGGTGCGGCTGGACGAAGGCGACCTGCGACAACGCAAAACGACCGTCTATCGTCTGAAAAACGCACCGGCCCAGTTTGTGGCCGACGCCATCAACCAGTTGATCAACAACAAGCGACAAATCTTGCAGCAGCGGCAGCAACAGTTTTTTCTCGTGCCGCCGCTGGAGCAAGTGGACCAGGAAGTCTTCGTGGTGCCGGAGGTCGTCAGCAACAGTCTGATCGTCAGCGCGACGCCGCGTTACTACGACGAGATCAACGACGTCGTCGAGCATTTGGACATGCGGCCCTCGATGGTGATGATCCAAGTCGTCATCGCCGAAGTAATGCTCAACGATGCATCGGAGTTTGGCGTCGAGTTGGGTCTGCAAGACTCATTGTTGTTCGACCGCGGCATCGGTGCCGGTGCGACCGCGACAAGCAGCCTCGTGGGTTTCCCATTCAATTCATCCACCATCGGCAACAACGTTTCGGACGCGGGTTCACTGGCCACGCGCGAAACGTTGGCTGGTCAGGCGCTGTCGAACTTGAGCGTGGGCCGCAGTAACGCGACACTGGGGTACGGCGGCCTCGTGCTCTCGGCCGGCAACGAATCGATCAACGTTTTGATCCGCGCCCTGCAAGATCAAAAGCGGGCGCAGATTCTCAGCCGGCCGCAGATCATGACACTGGACAACCAGCCGGCTTCGGTGCTCGTCGGTCAGCGCGTGCCGCGGATCACCAACACCACGCTCACCAACCAAGGCACCACGAACTCGGTGGTCCTGGATGAAGTGGGCTTGCAGTTGGCCGTTACGCCGCGCATCAGCCCCGACGGGCTCGTGGTGATGAATATCGACGCCATCAAATCGTCGGTGGGCGACATTAACCAGGGCATTCCCATCTCGATTAACGCCACAGGCGCTGTGATCCGCTCGCCCATTTACAACACCAGTGAAGCTCACACCACGATCAGCGCCCGCGACGGACAGACTGTGGTCTTCGCGGGGCTGATCACGAAGACCAAGAACTACAATTCCCGTCGCACGCCGTGGCTTTCGGATATTCCGGTGCTGGGGCGGCTGTTTACTTTCGATAGCGAAAGCGACGCCCGCACCGAACTGCTGATCATCATGACGCCGCATGTCATCAAGGGGGACGAGGACGTGGACCGCATTAAGTTCCTGGAGTCCGAACGCATGAGTTGGTGCCTGGCCGACGTGGTAGAAATGCACGGCAACGTCGGCTTGAGCGGCGGCCACGGACTGTGGGGTCCGGCCCACGCGCCGACGATCTTCCCTGACCTTGATCCATCGCTTGAGTTGGTGCCCACGCCCGCGGACATGCCGAGCGACCCGGATTTCATTCTGCCGAATGAACCGAACAGCCCATTCGATGACGAAATGAGTCGACTGCAACCGGATATAAGAAACTCTCGTTCCCGGCTGAACCGGTCGCCGGTCGTTCAGCCGACAGTCCCACCAGCGTACCCGTATGGCAATGCACAAGCTGGCTATGCCGAACCGCCGCGGCGCGAGACGATTACTCCGGCAAGTTATAACAGCCCATATCTCGCGAATCCCGGCCAAGCCGCAACAGCAGCCTACAACGAACCGCTCCGCGGCGGCTCATACGAACCGAATTACACTCCGATGCCCGCGCGACTGCCACCGTCTCCATAGTAGGCCGGATTGGATAGTAGGCCGGATTGCCAATCCGGCCGAATTGGATAGTGGGCCGGATTGGCAATCCGGCCTACATATGAAGAAAGCGTCGTTGCGTTAGGACAAACCACAGCCTGCATTCAAGGTATGAAACGATGACGCGAACACTTTCATGTGCCGCTGTAGCCATCCTTCCGCTGCTGGCGACCGGATGCCGGGCCTTGCACCTGGAACACAGCAAGAAGTTTCCTTGGGTCGCCAAGACAGAACTGAAGGAAAGCAAATACGACAAGCCCGCGCGGATGGTCGCAATCTGGACCGACGCCATCTACAACCAGGCCGGCAAGCCACCCACGCGCGGCTTCGGCGGTCGACTCTACTTCTATAACAATCAGAACCAGGCAATGCCCGTCGAAGGACAGCTCGTCGTCTATGCCTATGACGATACGCACGAAGAGGCGGCCCGCGACGCTCCCGACAAGAAATTCGTGTTCACGCCCGACCAGTTTACGCGGCACTACGGCGAGACGGACCTCGGTGCGTCGTACAGCGTTTGGATTCCTTGGGACACGGTGGGCGGCATGGAAACGCCGATCAGTCTGGTGCCGGTGTTCACTTCGTCGACCGGTGATGTCGTCATCGGACAACAGACGTTGAACATCTTGCCTGGACGAAAGCAGCGGCCCGAACAAGCTCGGTTCGAGCAGTTATCGCCCAGCATCTTGCCGCAAGACGGTGCCGTGCAACAGATCGCGTATCAGCAGCCGGTAGCGAGCCCGCTGAATCAGTTTCGCGGCGGCGCACCATCGGCCTCACAACATGCTAAATCGACAGGGTCGTCATCGGCCAGTGGCATGCGAACCGTCACCATCTCGGTGCCTCCCAGCATGTCGCACAAGATCACGCAGCCGGCGGATAGCGCTGAATCGAATCTGCTAAAGGCAAACTCGCAGCTTCCACAGGACGCGCGTTACTGGCCGGCGCAACAACCGGCAGCGCAGTTTGGATCCGGTCACGCGGCAGTGCCACAGAACGTGGGAACAACAACTGTTATGGCGCCGGGCTCGGCACCGGCAGCGAGTCCGGCGCTGTCGCCTCAGATCCCACCACCAACTCATTTCGTACGTCCGAGATACCGGGCTCTAAGAGAGCCAGTCGACCAGCCAGGGCTTTCTCACGATCCGTGGCAACCGTACCAACAAGAACCGCAGTCCGGCCTTCCATTGACACCGCAATCTGGGCGCCCGACATATGCACCACCGGGATCTTGGCCAGTCGCTGCTCCAGCATCGCGCTAGCCTGCTCGCCGGACGTGCCGCTGTAGGCGAACCCCAATTTGATCGGTGTCCGCACTTGAGCGCGTGTACTTGAACCTGTGCCGCCGAGTCCGCTGCGGCCAAGCTGCGATGAGAAGCCTTGGCTGCTGAACAGGCCACTCAGTCCGCCGGCGCCGCCGAGCCCGCCGCTTCCACCTGCCGAGCCAAAGTTGCCCGTGGTCGGCGTCGCCGCACCCACAAATCCGCCGGTGGCCTGATTGGCGCCCACAAACCCCGTTGCTCCAGCGGCCTGTCCTGTTTGACCGGTCTGGGTTTGCTGCGAGTCGAAGGCAAATCCGCCGGTGCTGTTCGTGCCTGCACTGTTGCTGCCACCCAGTGAAATACCGCCGGTTGAGTTGTTTGATGTGCCGGTCCCGTTACTCTGCGATAATCCTCCGCTTGAGTTGGTGGTCGTGCCGCTGCCGCCGGTCGTACCGCCGAAGCCGGAGTTGCCCGTGTTGCCGGTGCCCGTACTGCCGAAACCGCCGGTGTTTGTTCCACCGCTGCTTGGCGAGCCGAATGCCGTTCCGCCGCCCTGGTTCGTGAACTGTGCCACCGCGGGCTGAGTCCAAAAGGCCAATGCAACAAGGGCCGTAAACGTCGATATGAATGGCCGGATCATGGATTCACCTCGTATCTCTTCGCGACACATTTTCACCTTCGCCGCTTCCATTGTGTAACACCGAAACCTGTTGGACAGATCGACATTACCAACTCCGCAGATAAGCATTGCGCGGACTCCACCGATTGTCACGGCTGGGTCACACTGGTAATTCTCGCAAATTCTGCGTCCCTCGGCAAGCAGAAGATGTACGCAGTTTGAAAAAGTGAATGCCCTGCCGCTCACGAGGCGGTACGGGTTTTCGATCAAGGTCGGACCAGAAAGGCCACGTTTTCCCCGGCAAAATTGAGATCTCCTCGTCTGACCCCGATCGCTTGTGAAACCGTGCGACTGGGTAAAGGGTACAACCGTCAGCAGCGACGCATGTTCGTCGCGCCGTGCACCGAAGCCACAAATCGGAACTCGCCGCCAATCGAAGAAGAAGGAGATTCCATATGCTACTGCGTTCGCCCGTTCGGTACATCTTGCCTGCGATTTTGGGTCTTACGTTTGCCGTCAGCGGCACCGCGCGGGTTCACGCCGAGCGGCCTAGCGCCCCGCACTTGCTGCCCGAACGGACGGTGGCGTATGTGCGTGTGAGCGACACCCAAGAGCTAATTGAAGAATTCCAAGACACGGCGCTTGGTCGGATCACGCAGGACCCGCAGATCCAGCCGCTGATCGGGCAACTGTACGGGTCGGCGGCCGAAGCGTTCGCGCGCATCGAGGAGCAAGTCGGTCTGCCGCTCGACAAACTTCTGGCCATTCCGCAAGGGGAAATCTGCCTGGCCTTGGTGTCGCCGGAGGAAGGTCAGCCGGCGTTGGTCGTGCTGGTCGATGTTGGCGATCAAATGCCGTCGGCCGTGAAGCTGCTCGAGCGGATGGAAGAAGGGATGACCGGCAACGGGGCCACCAAGAGTACGGAGAACGTCGGCGACGTGCAACTGACGATTCTCGACCAGCCGAACCGTCGTAACCGCCGCGTGGTGCACTTTGAAAAGGACGGCGTTATCGCGTTTGTCACGGACAAAGATTTGGCCGTCGAAGTGCTGCGCGTTTGGAACGGCGAATCGACAGACGTGAAGACACTGGCCGACAACCACAAGTTCACCGCTATCATGCAGCGCTGCGCCGGCACGAAGGACGAGCGGCCGCAGCTTAGTTGGTTCGTCGACCCGATCGAATTGTTCCGCACCGCGGTACGCGGCAACTCGGGGGCGCAATTGGCGCTCGCGTTTTTGAAGCCGCTCGGACTCGATGGCCTGCAGGGCGTCGGCGGCAGCGTCATTCTGGGCACCGAAGAGTTCGACACGATCGCTCACATCCACGTGCTGCTGGACAACCCGCGCCGCGGTGTGATCGAGATGCTGGCCATGAGCGCCGGCGATTCCACGCCCGAACCGTGGGTGCCGAACGACGTGGCCAGTTACACCACGTTGAACTGGGACGTCGAAACCACCTACACCACGTTCGCCAAGTTGTACAACGAAATCCGCGGCGAAGGTCGGTTAGAGGCGGACGTGAAACAACGCATCTCGGATCCGCTGGGCGTCGATTTCGAAACAGACTTGCTGCAAGCCGTCGACGGCCGCATCACCTATGTGACGTGGATGGAAAAGCCGGCGAAGCTAAACAGCCAAACCAATTTGCTGGCCATTAAGCTGAAGGACGCCAAGTCGTTTCAAAACACGTTGAATGTGATCGTGGGCAAGTACGAAAACGTGTTCACCAAGACGTCGTTTGGCGGAGTCACGTACTATCAAGCCCCGTCGCCGCAGAATCCGAACGGAGAGGAAAGGCCGCTGCTGCGCCGCCCCGAGCCGTGCCTGGCGATTCTGGGCGACCATCTGCTGCTGACCGACAGTTCGCAACTGCTGCATGAAGCCATCGTGACCAAGAGCGATCCGTCGCTATCACTGGCCAACGAACTGGACTACAAACTGATCGCCAGCAAAATCAGCCGGCAAGTCGGCGGCAGCAAACCCGGTTTGGTTTCGTTCAACCGGCCCGAAGTCGGCATGCGAGCGCTGTATGACCTCGCCACCTCCGAAACCACGCGCGACCGGCTCTCCTCCCAAGCCGAAAGCAACGAGTTCTTCCGCGCCCTGAACAACGCGCTGCGAGACAACCCCTTGCCGCCATTCGCCGTGTTGGCTCAATACCT
>JBGTKH010000581.1:0-5345 GCA_041744735.1 Pirellulaceae bacterium
GCGCAAGCGAAGGCCGACCGCGAAGCTGCCGAGAAAGACATGGCCGCCGCCGAAAAGGAAAAGGCGGCCGCCGAGAAGGCCCGCGTTGATGCGGAAAAGCAACTTGCCGCAGCCGAGAAAATGAAAGCCGACGCCGATGCCGCGCTGGCCGCCGCGAAAAAAGAAAAAGCCGACGTCGCAGCGGCCATGAAGGAATCCACAAAGTCGATCGAAACGGCCAAGCAGGAACAAGCAGACGCCAAGAAGGCCATGGAAACGGCGGCCGTCGCGAAGTTTGAAGCCGAGAAGGCTCGCGCGGAAGTCGAGAAGCTGAAGCAAACGGTCGACAAGACGGCCGCAGAATCGAAAGCCGATCGGCTCGCCGCCGAGAAAGCCCGCAACGAAGCCGTCGCAGCCCGCCAAGCCGTCGCCGATGAAAAGGCCGCCGCCGAAAAGGAACAAGCCGCCGCGCTGCTCGCTCAGGAAGCTGCGAAGAAAGAAGCCGATGCGGCCAAGGACGTGATCGCTGCGGCCAGCAAAGCCAAGATCGTCGCCATCCGCGAAAAGAACGCCGCCGCCGAACAAGTCGTCCGGGCCGAAGTCGCTCAAGCGATGGCCGAACAGGCGCAACTGGCCGCTGAACAGGCTCGCCGCGACGTCGAAAAAGCTCTAACCGCCGCTGCCGAGGCGCAGGTGCAAGCCACGCAGGCTCAAGTCGCCGCCGCCAACGACCGGGCGGTCGCTGAACAGGCCCAGCGCGCCGCCGAAGTCGTGAAGACTGCCGCGGCCGGGGCTCAAGCTGCTGCCGAGAAAGAAAAGCAAGCCGCCGCACAAGAGAAGTTGGCCGCTCAACATGCTCAAGCGGTGGCCACCCAAGAACGTGCCAACGTGGAAGCCACTATCGGGCGGCTTGCTACAGCGAGATCCGCCGCCGAACAAGCAGAGGCCGCCGCTGAAGAAGCGGAACGCCAAGCAGCCGAAGCCAAGGCCGCTGCCGCCAGCGCCCGCGCATCGGCTCGGCAACGACAAACCGAAGCCGACCAAGCCGCTCAGTCCGCCGCCTTAGATCGAACCGCTGCCGATGAGACGTTGGCTGAAGTAAGTAAGAAACTTGCGGAACTTGAGCATCTGCAGGCCGACATGGAGAAGGCGAAAGTCAGACTGGCGAAAGAGCAAGACGCTGCCGACAAAGCCAGACAGGCCAACGAACTGGCCCGCGCTGCGGCCATGGAAGCTCAAGCCGCTGCAGCCAAAGAACGCGCTGCTGCCGAGCAGGCCAAAGACGCCGCCGAGAAAGCGCGACTGGCAGCCAATGAAGCAAAGGAAGCCGCTCGCAAAGAACGTGAAGCCGCGGAAAGGGCCAAGTCCCCGACGACGACGAACGTTCAACCTTCGCCGTCGGATGTGACTGTGCCGGACAATGCGGAGGCGAGTAAGTAGATTCCGCGGCGAAGTCGCGCCGATTCATGGCGCGCTCGCGCGGGGCACGGTCGTGACGCAACGGAAACAGGCTGTGATTCGTTCACTCTTCCGGCTCGGCGCCGAGCC
The DNA here is from genome assembly GCA_041744735.1 of Pirellulaceae bacterium. Lineage (GTDB taxonomy): Bacteria > Planctomycetota > Planctomycetia > Pirellulales > Pirellulaceae > JBGTKH01. Next base: position 1,528 of record JBGTKH010000581.1, read on the forward strand.
GGCGGAGTTGTTCGGTCAGACGTTCGGCGCGCTGCTGTTCCTTCTCGGCGCGGTTGCGTTCCTTCTCAGCGCGCTGATGTTCCTTCTCAGCGCGCTGATGCTCCTGATTGGCTCGCCGGCGCTCGTGCGACGCAAGTTGATGTTCCTGTTCAGCACGCTGACGTTCAGTTTCCGCGCGCTCGGCACCCGTGGCAATCGGCGAGCCGTCCGCATCGACCCACCGCAGCCAAGTGTCGTCGTGGTCTTCATATCGTCCATGCCATAAACGCAGGCCAAGTTCAACGCCCGTTAGCCAAAGTGGTTCATTCATCGCCCGATACGTCATCGCGTCCAACTGAAAGCCACGCAACGGCTCGTCGCTAAGCAGCCGTTCAGGATCGTGGATCACGTAGTAACGCACGCCGATTCGCGCGTACCCGCTCAGCTTGTTCGAATCTTCACCACCTTCCGTATTCGAGACGACCTCCACGACCACGTCAGGCGGCTTGCCATATTCCCAAACGAAATACGATCGGTGTGGTTTGGGATGCAGATTCTCGGGCAACGTCACGTCGAGGCTCAACAGCATGTCCGGCACATAGGGCGGCTGCCGGATCGCGAAAAACAAACCGACGTTGGCCAGCGCGACAAACTTTTGCCCATCCGGCCGCGACCATGAACTGTAAAGTGGTTCGGTCAGTAGCCGCTGTTGTTTCTCCGAAAAGACATTGTCCACGGGCGTATCGTCCTCCGTTACGAGGTGATCGACGCACGGACGAAGTTCCGGCGGTAGGACCTGCGGGATTTCGTTGGCGATAGTTTCCGATGCCATGCTTCGCTCCCTTCAACCCATCCCAACCAAAGCGTAATACTAATATACCGATAATCCGGGCGGTGCACCAACCACGCCGGGAATAAGGTGGTGATACCGTTTGTAGGTTGGACGCCCTCGTCCGACCAGGAATCCGCGTGAAATATCGGACGGACGAGGGCGTCCATCCTACGAATCCAGCAAATGGTATCACTACCGGGAATAATGGCGGCAACTGTTGGCCGAATCAACGGTGAAGAAACTTAAAATGTCCGGCGGTCCGGATCGTCTGTGCCAGTTTTCCGGCCTAGCGACGTCATGTGTCGAAAACTTGACCTTAGCGAAGCATCGCAACTATACTGGACAGAGCGCTCAGTCCGCGCCTATCTCGTGACGAAACTTTAGCAGGTAGATCCCATGCACTGTCGACTGTCGATGTTTCTCCTCCTTTCCGGTTTAGCCGTCGTTTGGGCGTCCGACCGCGTTGATGCCCAAGAACCGCAACCCGTGCCGCCTCCTCGCGCATTGGCCCCCGGCGTGTTGACCGTGATTCCATCCGAAGCCGAAGAACAGGAGACTTACAGCGGGCCGATGGCGCTGGTCGATATCTCGCCGGGCATGCCACGATTGGACTTCTCTCCCAACTACACGCCTAAGAGCGACACCAGCTACGAACGTGCGAAAACCGTGATTCTTCGCCGCGAAATCTGGAATTTGGAGTTCGCGTTCAAACCACTGCGGATGGTCCACGTCGACGTGCCGCAGCCCACGGGTAAGATGCAACGCAAGCTGATCTGGTACATGGTCTACCGTGTCAAATACCTGGGCTCGGATCTGAGCCCCATGCCGCAGGAAGATTCGTTCAAGCACATCACGTTCGACCCGGCGCCGGTCAATTATCCCAGCCGCCGGTACTTTCCTCATTTCGTACTGGAAGGCCGAGTTCAGGAAGGTGAAACGTACGTCACCAAGGCGTATCTGGATCGCGTTATACCTGTCGCGTTAGGGCCGATCATGCACCGTGAGGACCCGCGCGTGAAGCTGCACAACTCGGTTGAGATGACACGCGTGGCGATTCCGCTGAGCGACGACCGCACCGACAGAAGTGTCTGGGGCGTGGTCACTTGGGAGGACATCGACCCACGTATCAACTTCCTTTCCATCTACATTCAGGGCCTGACCAACGCCTTCGAACTGACCATCGCACAAGACGCCACGCGCAGCTTCAAGCACAAAACGTTGCAGTTGAACTTCTGGCGGCCCGGTGACACGGTGGACGAACATGAACGCGAAATCCGCTACGGCGTGCCGCTCTATTCTGACGTCGCCAAGCAGTCCAGCGTTCTGCAGCATTACAATCTGACAGAACCGCTTGATCATCTCTGGATTTACCGCTAAAAATACCTCTTTGCACAGCGACTCCAAAGAGGAATAACGGTCATGGCACATAAGAAGGGACAAGGTTCCAGCCGCAACGGGCGCGACTCGAATCCGCAGCGGCGCGGCGTGAAGCGATTCGGCGGCCAAACGGTGCGGGCGGGTAATATCCTCGTGCGTCAGGTCGGCACGAAATTCCACGCCGGCTCGAACGTCGGCCAGGGCAAAGATTACACACTGTTCGCACTCATCGACGGCGTGGTACAATTCGATCGCGACGGACGCCGCATCAACGTCGTGCCGTCCGCCAACTAACAACCTTCGTGGCTGGGGTCCATTGACCCGAGAATTTGCGGTGCAATCCGCTCGGGTCAATGGACCCAAGCTACAGGCTATTGACCGAAACTACGAGCAATTGAAAGGGACGCTCCGCTGTCGGGGTGGTCCCTTTTTTCATGACTATGTTTGTCGATCGCGTACAAGTTGAGTTGAAAGCCGGACGAGGCGGTGCGGGCTGCACCAGCTTCCGCCGCGAAAAGTACGTCCCCAAAGGCGGGCCCGACGGCGGCGACGGCGGCGACGGGGGCAGCATCATCATCGTGGCGGAGGCCGGCGTGGACAGTTTGGCCGCGCTGGCTCACCGCAAAATGTGGAAGGCCAAGCCGGGCAGTCCCGGCAGCGGCTCGAACCGTCATGGCCGCAACGGCGAAGACCTGATCATCCAAGTCCCACCCGGCACGATCGTGATCGATGCTAACGACGGGTTCGTGATTAAGGACCTAACTCAACTCGGCGAACAGTTCGTTGCCGCTCGCGGCGGCAAAGGGGGCAAAGGCAACGCGGCTTTCAAGTCGCCCACGAATCGCGCCCCGCGCGAACACACTCCCGGTGAAGAAGGCGAACAGCGCATCGTGATCTTCGAACTGAAGGTGATCGCCGACGTGGGCCTGATTGGCAAACCGAACGCGGGCAAGAGCACGCTGCTCAGCCGCATGTCACACGCTCGGCCGGAGATTGCCGACTACCCGTTCACCACCAAGTATCCGAATCTGGGCCGAGTGCAGATCGACTTCGAGCGCTCGTTTATCATGGCCGACATTCCCGGACTGATCGAAGGCGCTCATGCCGGGGTCGGCTTGGGCCACGAGTTTCTGCGGCATATCGAACGTGCCGGCATTCTTGTGCATCTGATCGAACCATCGCCAATGGACGGCAGCGACCCGCGCCAGAACTATCGCGTGGTTCGCCATGAGTTGCAGCAGTACAACGAACGCCTGATGGATCGGCCGGAGATCGTGGCTGTGACGAAAGCCGAATTGCCCGGCGCTGCGGAGCTTCGCGATCAATTGGCCGCCGAGTTGGGCAACGACGTGCTGCTGATTTCCGCCGTTACAGGACAGGGACTGAATCAACTAGCGGGTAATATTGCGAAAACGCTGAGCGACCACCAGGCAGCGATGCGCGACCGTTGACCCGCCGACGTTTATGCCATCTATGAGCACTTGCTTCGCATCTCTGATCGCAGTCGACATCGGCAACAGCGCGACGCATCTAGGCATTTTCTCACTCGACGCCATCGACCCGTGGCCGCAGCCGACAAGGGTCACGCAGGTCGCCACAGGTGAATTGACCTTCGAAGCAATTGTCGCGT
>JBGTKH010000582.1:0-8238 GCA_041744735.1 Pirellulaceae bacterium
CGGTCCGTGATCGAATCGACTTGCAGATACGCCAGCAGCCGTACGACTTCGCGATTCATCGTCGTGTCGCCAGCCGGAAACTCTTGAGCCAACGCGGCTCGCAGTTGTGGCACGTCGTCGGCCGTCACGCCGCCGCGGTGCATCGCCACTTGCGCCACGCGCAGTATGTCGATGAAGTCGCGGTCACTGACAAAACGCGCCAGCAACTGCCGCGAACGTTCCAGCACCTCCAGTGCATTCTGCTTCTCGGGATGAGCGATGACGAGTGCCAGTGCACCTTCGATAAATAAACGGTGGTTGTCCGTGGTCAGCACCTGCTCTCGCCATTGCTTCTCCGGCAGCAGTTCGAGCAACCGTCGCGCGGCCCAGGCTTCGTAGCGGTCGTCGGACTCGAGCGAACGAGTCAGCTTGTCCAACGGCGCCGCTTGCCCGGCGCGAGCCAGCGCTTCGATGGCCTTGCGGCGCACGGTGCGATCGCCGTCGTCCAGCAGTTCGACGAGCGCGGTCCGCGTGGCTTCCGTCGGGTGCATGCCCATCAGTTCGGCCACTCTTGCCCGCACCGCTTCGTTCTTGTCCTTCGACAGCCCGATGAGCAATTCCGGCGTCGGCAGCGGGCCGAACAACTGCATCAGGTCCAACGCCCGCGTGCGATAGTACGATGGATTCGCGGTGCTACGCGCCACGCCAGCCAAGGTATGGTCCCATTTGTCGGCGTATTGATTCTTCAACGCGGCGATTTGCTGCCGCGACCACGCGCTTTGCAAATGCGGTTGGCGAATCGCGGCGGTCAGGCCGTCACCCAACGCGCGCACCGCCGCCGGCACGGTCCCTCTCCACGTGATGCGATACACGCCGCCGCCGGTGCCTCGGCCGCCCGTGCAAAAATACAGCCCGCCGTCCGGACCCACGGCCAGGTCGGTCACGTTCAGCGGTTCGCCTTGCAGAAAGACTTCGCTGTTGGCGGTGTACGAGCCGCCGGATTGTTTCAGGTGCACGGCCAGGATGCGGCCCTCGGACCAATCGGCCAGGAACATCGCATTGTGGTAACGCACGGGGAACATGTGGTGGTTGTAGCTGACGGCGCCGGTGGGTGAGCCGCGACCGGTGTCCAACACGGCCGGCAAACTGTCCACGAAATAATCCGGCCATTTCGACCAACCGCTGCGCCAGCCGTATTCGCCGCCGGGAATGATCTGGTACAGGCGCGTGGGTCGATACCACGCAGTGCCCTCGTCCGCTTCCATGTCGCTGTCATGCACGAACAGATCGCCTTCACGGTTAAACGTCAGGTCGTACGCGTTTCGCAAACCGCCGGCGACAAGCTGCAAGGTGTCGCCGTCGATATCCGTTCGAATCACAACCCCGCCGGGCGCTTTGATGCCGACCGCGTGCCCACCTGGATCTTCGTACTTGGGCCCCACGAGGTCGCCTTCGTAATAGTCGCGATGCGGGCTCTCCGCGTCATACGGTTTCTCAGGCGATGAGTGATTGCCGACGACGACGTAGATCATGCCGTCGGGACCGAGTTGCAGTCCGTGTGGACCGTGCTCGCCCATCTCACCCTTGAATTTCAGCAGCGTGCGAATGTCTTCCAGCTTGCCGTCTCGGTTTTTGTCGGCCAGCCGATACAGCCCGGTTCCGTCAGGGCCGTCGCCGGTCACAAACACTTCGCCGTTCAGTGCCAGAATGCCCTGACAGTTCTTTACCTGATCGCAGTACACGCGCGTTTGGTCGGGCACTTGGTCGCGGTTGCTGTCGTAGATCAGCAGCAGCGGCCCGCCTTCGCGCGACGCGATGATCTGTCCGAACTCGTTGAAGGTCATCGCGATCAACGAGCCAGTTTTCTCGTCGTCCACCAACTGCTGGACTTCAAATTCGTCGGCGATCTGGAAACGCTCGTACCTCTCGGTTTGTTCGACGGCCACTTCCTGAGCGCGATCCCACGGCGACGTGCTGCCCAAGGGACCGAACGCTTGTGCTGTGTCCCAACGTGCATCGTTGTAAATCGCCAGATTCCAGAGCGGCAACGGGGACAGCGAGGCCTTCCACGACGTATCGGTCGAATGCGACGTCCACTGCCCGCCGCGCTGCTTGACCGACACGCGCGCAGCCAATGCCGCAGTCGTTCCGTTTGTGTTCGATACCTTCACTGCCACCAAGTTCGTGCCGCGCGTCAGATATTCCGTGATGTCGTATTTGGCCATCTTCTTGGATGTCTCACCCGAACCGATGCGGCGGCCATTCACGAACAATTCGTAGTCGTCGTCGGCCGCGATCAAGATCTCGCCACTTTCCGGGTTGCTCATCGTGAACGACTTGCGGAAGTGGCAAGCCGCTCGCGGCACGCTTTCTTTCTTGTGAGCCTGCGACCAAATCCACTGGGCCTCTTGCGCGTGCAGCGGAGTGCTCAGCGGCGCCGCACATAACGCGACCGCAAATGCTACAATCACCAACACCCGAGGCGTCAGCAGCCAACGGCTTGGAGACCTGCTCGGCCAATGATTTGGAAAGCGATGATGGTCCAACGAGCGAGCGAATCGTTTCATGAAATCCTCGACGGCGACGAGACGCGGAATTGAACGAAAGAATTGACCCGTACCCAACCACGGTGCGACCCGGCGGACGACCGACCGAATCTGCAATAGGCGCGGAAGAGTACCAACAAACCGGCAAATGAGGCAACAGAGGTTGATGAATTCCGTAGGACGGATTGGCAATCCGTCCTACGTGACGCCAAAGGTTGGATTTGGTAGGACGGATTGGCAATCCGTCCCACATTGCGAAGAATGAAAGCGACGAGTCCAGCAGCAGCGCATGCCATCTTGACTCAGCCGCTAGCAGCCAAGACGCTACCCACGGAAGGCAAGCACGCGGCGGCGGTTCAGCGGGGTTCTATTGACCTGCCGCAAGTCATTACTATAGCATGCGTTTGCTTTCAGTCTGGGCGGCCCAATCCGTTGTGTGCCGCAAGGCAGATTTGTTCCCTGGCAGAACTCGACAACATTCGAAAAAAGGCGGTAGCAATTATGGCTTCGCGTTTCCTGTTTTTGGGCATTGCGGCGTTAACATGCAGTCTTCCGCTGACTGGCTGTGGGCCGAGCAACGGCAGCACGAACGGGTCCTCCAACGTGACCGGCGGAGGCGGCAACGGCGATAAGGTGACGGTGAACGTCAATGGCGGGCAGCCGAGTACAGCGATGCCGACTCGTAGCGGCAATCCGCCCGCCAAGGACGATGCGTTACTGATGTACTACGGCGACGATCCCGACACGCTGAATCTGATCCTGTCGAACGACACCGCCAGCGAGGCATTTCAACGTCAAGTCTACGAGACGCTGGCCGACCGCAAGTTTTCCGATCCGGACGAGTGGGAGCCGGTGCTGGCGGAATCGTGGGAATTCGACGAGCCGACGCTGACTTATACGATTCACTTGCGGAAAGGCGTTTATTGGCATCCGATGAAGCTGCCCGACGGCACGCCGCTGCCAAAGACGGAGTTCACGTCGAAGGACGTCAAATTCACGTTCGATTGCATCCTGAACGAAAACACCGAAGCCGCGGCGCTGCGCAGCTATTTTCAAAACCCGGACGCCAAGGACGAGTCCGAGAAGTACAAGATCAAAGTCACCGCCGTGGACAAATACACGGTCAAGGTGCAGTGGAGCGAGCCGTACATTCTGGCCCAGGAGTTCACGCTCGGCATCAGCGTCATGCCGCGGCACGTCTATTCGGTGAACGAAAAGGGCGAGCCGATTTCACTGGACTTTCGCAATTCCAAGGAATTCGCCGACGCCTTCAACAATCACTGGGCCAACACGACCATGTGCGGCACCGGCCCGTTGATCTTCAAAGAATGGCGGCGAGAGGACAAGGTGTCGCTAGTGCGCAATCCCGATTACTGGGGCGCGCCGTATTACTTCAGCAGTGTTGTTTATCTGCACATCTCGAATCCCAACACCGCCCTGCAAAAGGTACTGCAGAACGAATTGGACTGGGGTGCGATTCCGGAGAAGGATCATTACATGCAGAGCCAGGATGCTGCGACCGTCAAGAGCGGTAAGGTGAAACTGGTCGCGTTCGATTATCCCGGCTATCGCTACATGGGCTACAATCAGAGGCGAGATCTGTTTCAAGACAAGCAGGTGCGCACGGCAATCAGCCACGCGGTGCCGGTCGAGGAAATCATCGACAAGATCTACTTTGGACTGGCGTCGCGATTGACGGGACCGTTTCTGCCGGGCAGTTCCGCGAGCGACGATACGTTGCCGCCGATTCCTTATGACTTGGACAAGGCCCGGCAGTTGCTCGATGACGCCGGTTGGAAAGACAGCAATGGAAACGGCACACGCGACAAAGTTGTGGCCGGCAAGAAGGTCGAAGCCGTTTTCGATCTGATGATTTACGCCGACAGTCCGCAATACCGCCAGATCGCCGAAATCATCCGGGAAAACTGCCGCAAGATCGGCATCGACGCCAAGATCACGCCCACCAAATGGGCGCTCATGCTGCAGAAGCTGCGCAAGAAAGAATTCGATGCCACGATTCTGGGCTGGGCGCTAAGTTGGAAATCGGACCCGTTCCAGATCTGGCACGGCAGCCAGGCCGACGCTCCAGAAAGCTCCAACTCGATTGGCTACAGTAACCCGGAAGTGGACCGGCTCATCGAAGAATTGCGCGTCACGATGGACGAGAACAAACAGAGCGAGCTGTACAAACAGATCCATCGCATCATTTACGACGAACAGCCGTATACCTTCCTGTTCCGGGACAAGGCCACGTCCGGCCATCACGCCCGGCTGCAGAACATCAACTTCTACAAGATTCGGCCCGCCATCGACACGCGTGAATGGTACGCCACCGAGCCGCGGCTATTGAGCAAGTAACGCGAGACAGAAGGACGCCGGGCCGCGACGATCCTCCGGACGGATTCAGCAAACGTGTGGATCTACATTCTTCGCCGACTGTTGCTCATGATCCCGACGTTGTTCGGGGTCACGGTGGTATCGTTCTGCATTATGCAGATGGCACCCGGAGATCCGCTGTTGAACCAACTGGGAGCCAGCGGAACGGCCGGCGAATCGAGCCAAACGCGCGAGGCCTATCTGATTCAGAAACGCGACTTGAAGCTCGACAAGCCGCTGATTCTGAACTTCAACTACTTCAATGACTACGCCGAGGAGATTCGCGTGGTCGCCCACTACCGGGCGATGTCCACGTCGCAGATCGCCGCTGAATTGGAAACCTTGGTCGGCGGTGCCCAGGATGCTGAATCCGCGTCTCGGTTGCAGTTTCTCAAAAGCCTGGGCATCAAGCAATTTGAGCAGCAGCTCAATCCGCCCGATCTGACGGACGAGCAACTCGAAGCCTCTCGGATGACGCGCGAACAGTGGCAGCAGCGCAAACAACAAATCCGCGAAAATCTGGCACGCGCGGTGGAAGGCTACATTCAAATCTGGTGCGAAGACACGGGCAAACATGGTGTCCCGGCGGCGATCGACATTTTGCAATCGTCCAACGCCGGCCTGGATTTAAAGATCGGGGCCATCCGTTCGCTGGCAGCGCTGGTCGTCAATCCGTTCGAGTACACGTTTTCGTCGGAGCCGACGTTGGACGAAGCAAATCGCGTTGTCGCTACGTGGAATATCCTCTGGCAACAAGAGAAGCACGACTTCCCGGACGTCGATCCGGACCGGCGTAAAGCGGTGTTACAAAGAGTCGCCGAGGTCGTCGCGCGAGGCGATCGCAGCGAAATGTTTCAGGCGCTGCAGAGCGGCGACTTCGACCGCGACGACGCACCTGTCTTCGCCGACATGCTGCTGGGCGAATCGACATTGGCCGAGAAAGCATTCGCCGCCGAGTTTCTGCGGCTGTACATTTCCAAGCGAGTCCGCGTCGACGTGCCGCGTACTGCCAAGGCCGACGAGGTTGAACAGGTCTCGCAGAATTGGCTGTCGCATTATCAAGCCCGGCAAGCGGACTACCAAGTCGGCCTGGGCAAAAAACTTTGGTACATCGTCGGCGATACACAATATGCACACATGGTGTGGCGGCTGGTCACATTCCAGTTCGGCCGCTCGGCCCTGAAAACTCGCGAGCCTGTGTCGCAGATGCTGTGGCGCGGTGCCGTTGTCTCGGTGCCATTGATGTTCATGGCGCAGATCGTGATCTACATCATTGCCGTTCCGCTGGGCGTTGTCTGTTCGGTCAATCGCGGCCAGTGGCTAGACCGGCTGATCTCACTACAACTGTTTTTTCTCTATTCCGTTCCGCCGTTTGTGGCCGGGATGATGTTCTTGCTGTTCTTCTGTTACGGCAGCTACCTGAAGTGGTTTCCGATGGAGCGGCTGCACTCACCCGGCGCCGAAGACTTTGGCTTCTGGCGGTACGTGCTGGATTATCTGTGGCACGCGTTCTTGCCGGTCACGTGCTTGTCGCTGTTCAGTCTGGCGGGGCTGGCGATGTATGCCCGGACCAGCATGCTGGACGTGTTGGGGCAAGACTACATTCGCACGGCTCGAGCCAAAGGCGTTTCGCACACCAAGGTTGTGCTGAAACACGCGCTTCGCAACGGCATGATTCCCATCATCACGCTGTTCGCCAATTTCCTGCCGGCACTGTTGGGCGGCAGCGTATTGATCGAAGTAATTTTCAACGTGCCTGGATTGGGCCGGCTAGGATTTGTTTCGATTGAGCAGAAGGATTTTCCCACGCTCATGGCGCTGATTTACATCGACGCGCTGGTGGTGATGCTCAGTATTTTGATGACCGACATTCTGTACGTGTTCGTCGACCCACGAATTAGTTTTGAAGGGCAAGGCAAATAGGCATGAACCAGGGTCCGAGTAAAGGCGAAGCCTATCTGGACATCGTGTGGCGGCAGTTCAAGAAGAACACCGCCGCCTACTTGTCGCTATGGCTGCTTGCCCCGGTATTCCTGATCGCCATCTTCGCGCCGGCACTGGCGTCCAATCAGCCGCTGGTGTTTTACGACGGCGACCAGACCCTGTATCCCTGGTTTCGCGCATTGTTCAACCCGGTGGAGTCGGTGGACTTTGTATTCAACATGGCGCTGATCGGCTTCTTTCCGTGGGTCTTGTTAGCGCTGGTGACCAGCATCGTTGCTAAACGCCGTGGTGTGCCCGGCCGACGACGAATCGCGTACGTCTGCCTGCAATTCATCGTCATTTTGGGAGTCGTATCCGTGGTGGCCAGCATCCCCGGTGTGCGGCCGCTCAACAAGTATCGCGCCCGCACGTTTGCGGAAGAACAACTTCGCGCGCCCGAAACGAAGCGCGGCGTTTACGTTTTGATCCCCTACGGCCCGACGGAACAGGATCTGGACGCCATTTTCAGGAATCCTGGCTTCCGCAAGGACAAATCAAAGTGGAAGGAATCCAACGACGGCTTTGTACACTTGTTCGGCACGGATGACACGGGCCGCGACGTGCTTGTGCAAATGATTTACGGCACGCGGATTTCGATGACCGTGGGCTTTGTGGCTGTCGGACTGTACGTGACGATCGGCGTGATCGTGGGTGCCATTGCCGGCTACTTCGGCGGCACGATCGACATGATGATCTCGCGGGTGATCGAAGTAGTGCTGTTGTTCCCGTCGTTCTTTCTGATCCTGACGCTGGTGGCCATGATTGGGCCGAGCATTTACATCATCATGACCGTGATCGGCATTACCAGTTGGCCCACGATCGCTCGGCTGATTCGGGGCGAGGTGCTTAAACAGCGAGCGATCGATTACACGGCGGCCGCGCGAGCGTTAGGGTCGTCTGACTTTCGCATCATCTTCCGGCACATTCTGCCCAACGCACTGTCACCGGCGCTGGTCGCGGCCCCGTTCGGTGTGGCCGGCGCGATTATCACCGAGGCGGGGTTGAGTTTGCTCGGTTACGGCGTGCGCCCGCCCACGCCGAGTTGGGGCACGCTGTTGCACTTGGCTCACAACAACTACAGCTACTGGTGGCTGATCGTCGTCCCCTCGGTCGCCATCTTCTTCACCGTGACAATCTTCAACCTCGTCGGCAGCGGCCTGCGCGACGCGATGGACCCGAGGCTGCGAGTGTAAGTACGAATTACGAATTACGAATTACGAATGACTGACAACTGACCAATGACCAATGACCAATGACCAATGACCAATGACCAATGACGAATGACCAATGACCAATGACCAATGACCAATGACCAAGCCGCTCGTTGAGATCAAAAACCTGCAAACGCACTTCT
>JBGTKH010000583.1:0-17870 GCA_041744735.1 Pirellulaceae bacterium
GCTCGGAGGCCCGTCGTACAGCGCCCGCAGTTTGAAAAACTGAATCGCCCTGCTCCCATCCGACAGAGCATTGCAGCGCACAGGCGCAGCCCGGTAGAATCGATCGCAGCGACAGGCCGAACGTCGCATCTGCTGTCACCTGTTCCCTGTCCCCTATCACCTATACGGTAGAATCAGCCGCAGCGAAAGAACAAACGACGAAGCGACAAAGGAGATCCGATCGTGCATTTGCTCGAAATGAATTGGCCCGCGGTCAAGTCGCTGTCGAAGGATACGCCGGTTGTTGTGCCGATCGCGGCTTTGGAGCAGCACGGGCACCATATGCCGGTGTTCACGGATAGTTTGCTGTTAGGCGAGGTCGTGCGGCGGGCTCACGACGCCGTGCAGGACCGCGTGCTGTTCACGCCGCTGATGTGGCTGGGCAACTCGCATCATCACATGGATTTTCCCGGCACGATGTCGGCGTCGCCGCGCGTGTATCTCGATCTGCTGATCGACATGACCGACAATTTGATCTTTCACGGCTTCCGCCGCATCGTGCTGCTGAACGGCCACGGCGGCAACATCGTGCCGGCCCAGCAGGCGCTGTTTGAGGTGCGGCAGAAGTACCGCGAGCGAAACGATCTGCTGCTGTTGTCCAGCACTTATTGGACGCTCGGCGGAAAGCCGCCCGAGGTGAACCGCGACATCAAGCAACAGCAGATGGGCCACGCCTGTGAGTGGGAAACGTCGATGATGTTACGCATTCGCCCGGAGTTGGTTGGTGATTTGAAGCAGGTCGAGCCGATCGATCCCGGGAAAGCTTTCTCGCCCGCTCACCGCGCTTGGATCACGAAAGATCGCAGCCCGCCGGGCCACATCGGCGACCCGCGCCACGCCACGGCTGAAAAAGGCGAGACGCTATTCCAAGTCTTCTCGGCGGATGTGGTCGCTCTACTCAATCGCATCGCCACTTGGGACGGCGTTTCGTGGGATGCGTAATAGCATCGGGCAACACACTGTCGTAGCCGAAGTCGCCAAACTGTCGTAGCCGAAGTCGCCACACTGTCGTAGCCGAAGTCGCCACACTGTCGTAGCCGAAGTCGCCACCCTGTCGTAGCCGAAGTCGCCAGACTTTGGCCGAAGTCGCCAGACTTTGAACGCAACAACTTTTGCTGTCCCAAAGTCTGGCGACTTCGGCTACGGGCTCACGAATCATCCGGGTTAGTGGCATTCCCTCGCGTCCAGTCCTACCACGATAATTCTGGTGGTGCCGATGTCGATCGCATCGCCGACGCTCAACACCTTCTCTGCAACCTGCTCCCGGTTCACCCACGTTCCGTTGTGAGACTCCAGGTCGCGAAGGACGAATTCGCCGTGGACGCAATCCAGACCGCAATGCACTCGGCTGGCCCACGGGTCGGTCAATTGCATGTCGGCTTCTTCGCTGCGGCCGATGATAATCGGGAATGAGTCGAGCACACAACGGCGCTCGCCATTAGCCAATTCATTGATGCGCAGTTCGATCGTCGGCCTATCAGGTCCGGCGTGCCACCAGGGCACCATTTCTATCAGCCTCATCATTTCTGTCCCACATCTTCGAGACAACGCGAGACCGTCCGTGGCCGTATGCATCTCACCTCCTGCCGCCAACAGGTGATTGCAACCGGCGTGCCGCGGGCTGCGAGCGTGCGTAAGGCAAGTCCGGCTTATTAATTTACCCGTAGCGCCGAAGTCGCCAGACTTTGGAGGATCGGCCAAACTCTGGCGAGTTCGGCTACGCTGATTGGTACGTCCTTATCCGGGACTTGCGTAAGTCCAACGTCGGTCGTCGCATCGCATGCTCGTTATACGACCCGCGCGGCTGATGCGCAACCAATGACGTCGCGCTCTTGGCGGGACCAAGTGACTTCGTTGAACCGCGACCCAACGAGGAGACTGGCAGCTAGCTCGTCGGCTTGGGCAGGGTGAAGTAGAAGATGCTGCCGCCGCCGTGCGCGGAATCCACCCAGATCTGGCCGCGGTGGTGTTCGACGATGCGTTTGCACAGCGCCAAGCCGATCCCGGTGCCGGGAATGTCGTCTTGATTATGCAGCCGCACGAAGGCGTCGAACACGCGCTGCTGCTCGGCGCGGGGAATGCCGAGGCCGTTATCGCGGACGCTGAAGATCCACGCTTCCGCAGCTCCTTCAATGCCGACATGGATTTTGGGACGCTTCTGACTGCGGTACTTGATGGCGTTGCCGATCAGGTTTTGCAGCAGTTGCCGAACCTGCACGGCGTTGCCGCGCACGGTCGGCAGCGGGTCGTGCGTGACGGCCGCGGCGGTCTGCTGAATTGCCGGCCGCAGCATCACGTATGCCTGATAGAACACGGCCTCGGCGTCGACTTCCTCGAACTCTTGCGCTTCGCTGCCGACGCGAGCAAACTCCAGCAGTTCGTTCACCAACTCGGTCATGCCGTGGATGGCCGCGTTCGCGTCGGCGACGAAGCCGCTAGTCTCCTCGTCAAATCCGCCGCGGTGCTTTTGATCCAACATCTGCAAACAGGCGACGACGATGCTCAACGGCGATTTCACTTCGTGGGCCAACGTGTGAGCAAAGCCGCGCAGGTGCTCGTTGCTGCGTTGCAGTTCGGCTGCGTAAGATTCCAGCCGGTCCTGCGTTCTCTTGCGCTCCATGGCATAGCGGATGGAACGCAGCAGCAGTTGGCCGTTCAGATCGGACTTCACCAGATAGTCCTGGGCACCTTGTTGCACGGCGCGCGTGGCGAACTCCAAATCGTCCAGCGACGTCAAAACAACAATCGGCAAATCACCGTGAGCTTCCAGAAATTTAGGCAACGTCTCACCGATCGCGCTGTCGGGCAAGCTGAGGTCCAAGAGCAGGGCGTCGATGTCGTCGTGTTCCAACCGCTCTAAGGCCGCTGAGAGGCGGTCGACGTGGTGCAGTGCCAACGTACCATCCGCCGCCTTCTCCAAATATCGGCGGATGATGTGCACGTGCATCGGGTTGTCTTCGACCAGCAGTACGGCCAGCGGCTGTTGCTTGTTATCAGGCATGATGATTCACCGTAGCCGAATTCGCCAGAATTTGGGATCAAAACGCCGGCCTCCAAATTCTGGTACTGGGTGGTACCCAAATTCTGGCGAATTCGGCTACTTACGCATTCACCAAACAAGGCGGCTCGTTGCAGACGCCCCAGTAGTGGCTGACTTCCGTAACGATTTCGCGGAACTTCTCGAAATCCGCCGGTTTGACCACATAGCTGTTGGCGTGATGCCGATATGCCTTGGCTCGATCGGTCTCGTCGCGCGACGTGGTCATGACGACCACCGGGATCATGCGCAGATCTTCGTCTTCCTTGATCGCCGCCAGGACTTCGTGACCGTTCACCTTGGGCAGCTTCAGGTCCAACAGCACCACGTCCGGCCGCGGATGATTGACGAACCGCCCGCGGCGGCGCAAAAACAACAGCGCGTCGGCCCCGTTCGCCACGCGGTAAATCTCCGACGGCACCGGCGCCTTCTCCAGGCTGCGGGTCACCAGATGGGCGTGGATGTCGTCATCTTCGATCAGCAGAAAAGTTACAAGTTTGGTTGTCATGCCTGGAATCCCTTACCAAAGCGAAGAATCGGAAACGCAACCCAGAACGTGGCCCCCTGACCCGGCACCGATTCAACCCACGTCCGGCCGCCATGCATCTGCATGATCTTGGCAACCGATGCGAGTCCCAAGCCGGTACCGGGTTTCTCGGCATCCAACCGCTGAAACAGCCCAAAGATTTTCTCTTGGTACTCCGGTTCGATTCCGGGGCCATTATCAGATACAGAATACCTCACTTCGCCGCCGGTGACTACGGCGCCGATGGTAATCACGGACTGCTGACCGTCGCAGGCGTACTTGATGGCATTGACCAGCAAGTTCTCCAGCACGCGCCGCACGTCCTTCGCATCCGCGACGACCTTGGGCAGCGGACCTGCGATGCGCAATTCGGCCCCCACCTGAAACAGGCGGTCGTCCAGGTCCTCCCGCAATCTCCGCGCGATCGCGTCGACGTCGACGTGCACCAAATTCAATGACCGGCGGCCGATGCGGCTGAGGGCCAGCAGGTCGTCGATCACCAGCTTCAACTGGTCCACGGCCTGATCCAACTTCTCCGACGACGCACGCACCTCGGCGTAGTTCTCCTCGGCGATATCCTCGCGCATCAGGCCAATCAGCCCTTTGCAGGAGACGAGCGGCGAACTGAGGTCGTGCGACACCGTGTACACGAACTGCTCCATCTCTTGATTCTTTTGATCGAGGGCAGCGTTCAGCGCGGCCATTTCGTTCGCTTGGCGATGCAACGATTCCCGCATGTGGTCAAACGCCTCGGCCAACACGCCAACTTCGTCGCGGCTGACGCGCGGCACGTGCTGCGACAAATCGCCGGTGGACTGCACCAATCGCGCGTAACTGGTTAGCCGGCCCAGGTTGCGGGCGATCCGTTGACCGGTCACGAAGGTGACGGCGACGCTGACGGCAATACCGGCGGCGCAAAACGCAATCAGCGTGTTTCGTGCGTTCAGATAAATCGACTGGCTCTCAATGCGGTAGTCCCGCAGGTCGTCCTCATTCTTGGCAACGATGGCGTTCAATAGCTGTTCACACTCCGTGGCGATCGGCCCGCCGACTTCATAGGCGAAGTGGCGTACAAAGAAATTGCCCTTTTGCCCGACGAACGAACGAATCTCGGCCAGTGTGCGAAGATACTCTTGGTACGCCTGCTGGGCTTCTCGCAGCGGCTGCTGGTCGGCCTCATCCGCCAATTGATCGAGCGCTTCAAATTGATTTCCCATGTCCGCCTGCAGGGGCTCGAAGGTTTTCTCGTAACGTTCGACTTCCTCTTCGCTGGCCGCCAGGATGACCTGCTTTTCGGTGTGTTGAATCTGAGCGGTGCCGTGGAGCAAGCGGCTGACCGCGTTCAACTTCTTGCCCAAGACAACGAGTTGCTCAGGCGGCGTGCCGCCGTTTTGTGCTTGCTCCAAGTCGCCGGCAATTCTCTCGGCGATGACCGTCAACGCGTTTTCGAAACGCTCGAATGTTTCGCCTCCCTTTCCCAAAGACAGGTTGCGGGCCCGGAGGTCGGAGTTAAGCTGCGCGAAATTGCGGACGTCGCGATGGTTCCTTTGCCACGCGTCCCATTTCTTGCCAAACGCCGCCAGTAGCCGCTCGTCCTCGGCATCGGACAAGGCATTCAGCCGGTCCTGAATTTCACGCATGTCTTCAAGTAATGTGTCGATGGTCGTGGCAAAGCGCTCCATCTCCTCGTCGCTGCGCGCCAGCATCAGGTTTCTTTCGACTCGAATCACCGCTACCAAATCCTGTTTGAGCAGCGCCGCCAGCTTGACCTTCTCCGATGAGTAATCCACTGTTTCGGTCATCCGCCGATGGAGCAAGTGCATCCGCTGCAAGCCACCGATCCCAATCGCCGCCGCGACGACGCCCACCAAGATCGATGCGGCCAGCAGCTTCCAACTAATCGAAAAGCGGACGCCATTGCTGCGCGATTCGTGAGTGGCAGGGTTACTCATGGCCGAGGCCGCACAAGAACGGGATCTGCAAAATCATGGAGGGAAGAATCATTTCGGACTTTTTCTGCCCTAATGTTTCTGCCATTTGTACTTCAATCTCCACTCTGCACCACATGCTCGATCGAAATATTCAGAGTCCGGATCTTGTGACGCAAACTGCCGCGCGTGATGCCCAACTGCTGGGCGGCTTTGGATTGATTGCCGTCGGCGTCGCGCAGGACGCGCGTGATTAAGTAGCGTTCCATCATTTCCAGCGTATCGCCGTACAAATCATTCGAGCCATCCCGCCGGCGCTCGTCGACAAACCGCTCGAGGTCGTGCATCAGCGAGTCATCGTCGACCGTCCGCGATTCAAACTTCACGCCCGTTCCGGTCCGCACGGAATTCGGCAGGAACTCGGGGGCCAGCACCGGCCCGCTTGCTTTGAGCACCGCCTTCTTGAGCACCGTTTGCAATTCACGCACATTGCCGGGCCAAGCGTATTCCCTAAGCAACCGCAGCGCCGGGGCCGATACGCCTTGTACCGGCTTGCCCAACGACTTGCTTAAGCGAGCTAGAAAATGTTCCACCAGCAGCACGATGTCGTCGCCGCGGTTGCGTAACGGCGGCAGGTCAATGCGATAGTCGTTCAATCGGTGAAATAAGTCCAAGCGAAAATCGCCATCCTCGACCATCTGTTCCAACTCGCGGTTGGTGGCCGCAATGATGCGCACGTCGGTCTGAATGCTTTCTGTGCCGCCGACGCGTTCGAACTTTTGCTCCTGCAACAACCGCAGGACCTTGCTCTGCACCGACGGCGACATGTCGCCCACTTCGTCCAAGAATATCGTGCCGCCGTGCGATTGTTCGAATTTGCCGATGCGCCTGCGGTCGGCGCCGGTGAAGGCACCTTTTTCATGCCCGAACAGTTCGCTCTCCAGCAACGTTTCCGTCAGCGCCGCGCAGTTGACCGCCAAAAAGGACCGGTCCTTGCGGCGGCTATGTTGATAGATGGCTCGCGAGACCAATTCCTTGCCTGTGCCGCTCTCGCCATAAATCAACACTGTGACGTCCTGTGCGGCCACGCGCCCGATCTCTTTGTAAACTTCCAACATCGGCGGACTACGACCGACGAGTGCGTCGTGATTCACCTTCTCCGCCGTTCCTTCATTGGTTTCCGGAAGCTCGACTGGTACATCCATCATGCGCCGCGTCTCCAGGGCCCGCTCGACCACGTCCTGCACTTGCTCGATGTCCAGCGGTTTGAGCAGAAAGTCATAGGCGCCCAGCTTCATCGCCTGAATGGCGATGTCGCTGGCGTCGCTCGCGGTGATGTAAGCGACAGGCAGCTTCGCGTCGAGAGCATGCACTTGCTCGGCGATATCCAATCCCGAAGTGTCCGGCAACTTAATGTCCAGCAATAGCACGTCGGGCCGATGTGCTGCAATCGCCGCCAATCCCTCTTGGGCACTTTTCGCGGTCAGGACGGTGACGTTCGAATCCTGCAGCGCTTTCTCGACCAATCGCAGTACGGTGCGATCGTCGTCGACGACCAATACGGTCGGCATCGGTGTTGTCCTTTGACAAATAGAACTGGAACGGGTCGCAATACGAATCGCGTTTCATCCTAGTCCATTCTGTCAAATACAGCTACTGATTACCGCTTCCCCGGTCCCCGCGTCTGATCGTCGCACGACCAAAATGATTGTCCGACTGCCGCCTGCACGCGGCACCTAACGAATTGACGCTTGCTGTATCTGATGGTGACAAAAATTCATGAAAGTCGAGCATTTCGGATCGCAGCCGCTAGCTCATCGGCACGTGACTTGCAATTACCACCGGTGACACGCACCGAGACAAGCAGCGGGGAAACACCGGAGCAAAAATCATGTCAGTCAAACGCATTTTTGAGTTCGCAGTAGTGGTGATTGCGTTATTGGCCGTGGCAGTTGCGAGCGAACGGGTTCGCCAAGACCTGAGTGCCCAACAAGCGTTGCAAGAGAATCCATTACTACGAGATTCGCCGGAGCGGCGCGCGCCGGCCAGCTTGGAAGGCGAACTCCAACGAGCCGTGCTCGTCGATATTTGGAGCAGCCGTCGGCGGGCCAGCGACTTCTGGCAACCTGACACGCGGGCCGTCGTGTTTGTTTTCATGCAACCCGACTGTCCTGTGGTCAATTTGTACTTGCCGCGGCTCATCGAACTCGAGAAACAATTGCGTGCCGAAGGCGTTCAGTTTCTCGGAATCTACTCCAGCAACGGAGAAACTTTGAGCAGCATCGCGGCCCACGCTCAAGACTTCCGCATGCCGTTCCCTGTGCTCCAGGACAAACAGAACGTGCTGGCTGATCTGCTCCATGCCGAACGGACTTCGGAAGTCGTAGTTGTCGACGATCAGTTTGAAAAACGTTACCAGGGACTCATCGATGACCAATACCGGGCCGGCGGTCGTAAAGCAAATGCCGGCGAAAACTATTTGGAACATGCGCTGACGCAAGTCTTATCGGGCCAGCAAGTCACCACGTCGAAAACGTTAGCGACCGGATGTTTGATTGAGCGCTGGAAACCGAATCGACAGTTCAAATCGGTGACATTTTCCAAGGACGTGGCACCGATCATTCAAGAGAAGTGCCAGGCGTGTCACCGGCCAGGACAGATTGGTCCGTTTCCGCTGCTCACGTACGAAGACGCGCAAAGTCACTCGAGCATGATCGAAGAAGTGGTCCTCGACCGCCGCATGCCGCCGTGGCATGCGGTCACCGATGAGAAAAAGTTCGGCCCCTTTGCCAACGACCGGCGTCTAACCGATGAGCAAATTGACACGCTTGAAGCCTGGGTGCAAACCGGTGCGGCCGAAGGCGATCCCAGCGATTTGCCGCCGCCCAAGCAGTGGGAGTCCGATTGGCTGATCGGCACTCCCGACGTCGTGCTATCGATGGACAAAGAGTATGACGTTCCGGCAGCAGGCGTGTTGCCCTACCTTTACTTTTCCGTCAATACCAACTTCCAAGAGGACGTGTGGGTACAGGCGACCGAGGCCAAGCCGGGAGACGCCGGCGTCGTGCATCACATGAACGTGCACGTCACGCGGCCTGGGCTGCGTCTCTTTGGGTTGCTGGCCTCTTGGCAACTCTACGGCCTGCATGGAGAACGCACTCGCGTCATCGCCAATTACACGCCGGGTGAATCGCTCAGGGTCTACCCGGAAAACTACGCGGTGCGGATTCCCAAAGGTTCGACGCTGACGTTTGAAGTGCATTACACGCCTAATGGCAAAGCCACGAAGGATCGCTCGTCCGTTGGCATTGTGTTTGCCAAGGAGCCGCCAGAGCACGAGGTCAGGACGCATGGCATGGCCAAAAACGGTTTTAGAATTCCACCTGGTGCTGCGGATTACGTGTTCGAGAATGAGCTTGCATTCGACAAAGACATCCGCGTTTTGAATCTCAAGCCGCACATGCATACGCGCGGGAAGAATTGGCGCTACGAGTTGGTTTATCCCGACGGCCGCGTCGAATCGCTGCTGTCTGTGCCGCGCTGGGATTACGAATGGCAGAGTATCTACGAATTCAAGAACCCGGTACTCGTTCCGGCGGGCACCAAAATCCGCGCCGTCGTGGGCTGGGACAATTCGGTCCACAACCCCAACAATCCCGACCCATCGGCCGAGGTCCGTTTCGGCCTGAAGTCGGAAGACGAAATGATGGTCGGCTGGGTTACGTATTTTGAAGAGCCCTTACAAGAGGAGTCGGTGGCGCAACAATAGACATTGTTAGCCTCATTTCTTAAACACACCAATTTAAGTTTCACAGAAGGAGATAAGTGATGATTGCGAGACGCATGTTTCTTCTCATAACAATTGTGGCGGCCATGTTTGTCGCACTGGGCCCGCAACAGGCTGATGCCGACCACCAGCGGTACCGCCACCACAACGGTTATTGGTGGTACCAGACCGACAACGATGGCTGGGTCTACTACAACGACGGGCGTTGGTACAACACGCGTGGTTCGCTGTATTCGCATTCGGGAGCCCACCATCATCCATACCGCTACCACAACGGTTATTGGTGGTATCGAACCGGCAACGACGGCTGGGTGTATCATCGCAATGGACGATGGTACGACACCCATGGTTCACTTTATACGCGGGCTCACGTAGGCGTAGACGTCGGGGGCGGGCTTCGCGGGCGCGTGGATGCCGACGTGCGAACTGGTGGATCGGCACATGCCCACGGATCGCCGTACCGCTACCACGACGGTCACTGGTGGTATCGCAACAATAACGGCGGCTGGGTCTATTATCGCGACGGGTCCTGGTTCGATACGCGCGGGACCCTGCATTCGCAAGGTCGCGGCGGCGTTCAGATCGACGGTGGAAATGTCATTCGCGATCTGGACTCGAACATTCGCGGTAACGCACGCGGCACGTTCGACGGCCGCGGCGGTAATTCGATTCCCCGCGGCGGAACGGGCGGCGGCGGAACTGGTGGCGGCGTGAACATCGGCGGCGGACTGCGGGGACTGATTCCCTAACAAGCGTGGCCGTGGAACAACCGTCACTGACCGAACGCTGCTTCAGTTCATGGGGCACGTCTTTAACATGCCGAGTATCGGCATGCTGGATTCGTGCCCCATTTTTACGCGCTCGCTCGGCCGCATCTACTCGAGTATCCTGGCCGCCCGGTTTTGCATCCAACAGGCTGGGTTTGGCGGATGCGCCGTTGAGATTAACGCCCGGCACCACGCTGAGGAATTGACCTACAAGAGCATCTTGCTAAAGGAAGCCGTCGCGTCCGGGCGCGTTCAGATTATCTCGGCCGTCCATTCACTCACCACCGGCGAGGTGCGTTGGTTGACTTCTCCCAATGACGTTGCGGACGACAAATCTCAGGAACCGCCGCGCGAATAAGTCGCGACCAATGTAGGACGGACGTCCACGTCCGTCCAAATCCGAAGGACAGACGATGGCATCTGTCCGAAAAGCATGCGTGCGCGCTGCAACCTTATTAAGTTTTATCTCGCGCGGCGGGAATATCTCGCGGCGGTTGTGGATCAAACCTCTCAGAACGCCATGGCGCATACTCGACGGTCACGCATGTTAAAGATCGTGGCCGGCTAGCTCAGGTCCATTCCTCTAAGGAGCATAGCGATGATGCGCAATTGGTTTGCCGCGGCACTTGCGACGGGATGGTTGTTCTTTCTGATCGGGTGCGGTGAAAACAGTCGCGAGGGTGCGAGCAGCGTCGCGGAATCACCGGCCCAGACGTCAACTCCTCTCGCGGATGCCGCGGCAGAGGATCGACAGTTTCCGCACGCCGAATCGACGGCTCCAACGCCAATTCGACCGGATCAAGGCCAAGCGCCGGGAATGGGCGGCGACAAATTCGACGTGATTGTTGACAATCCATTCTTGGCGGTCAAAGACAGCCCGCTCTCGACTTTCTCGATCGACGTTGACACGGCGTCATACGCAAAGACGCGCACGTACCTGTTCGATCATCGCACGTTTCCTCCGCCGGACGCCGTGCGGATCGAAGAGTTGATCAACTATTTCGATTACTCGTACGCGCCGCCGGCCGACGAACGTCCCTTCGCCGCGCACATCGAATCGGCGGAATGCCCATGGCGAGCCGAGCATCGACTGGTGAGAATCGGCATCAAGGGCCGCGAGATCGACGAGCAGCGTCCGTCCAGCAACTTAGTGTTCCTGCTGGATGTTTCCGGCTCGATGAACTACCCGAACAAGCTGCCGCTGATGGTTCGCGGTCTGAAGTTGCTTGTGCAGCAGCTCGACGAAAACGACCGCGTGGCGATTGTCGTGTACGCCGGCGCCGCCGGTTTGGTGCTGCCCGGCACGCATGGCGCCGACAAGGCGACAATTCTCGACGCACTGGATCGGCTGCGTGCCGGAGGATCGACCAACGGCGGGCAGGGAATTCAATTGGCGTATCAGACGGCGCTGGAAAACTTCATTCCCGGCGGCGTCAACCGCGTGATTCTGTGCACCGACGGCGATTTCAACGTCGGCACAACCAGCACCGGCGAACTGGTGCGGCTGGCCGAAACGAACGCCAAGACCGGCGTTTACCTGAGCGTGCTAGGGTTCGGCATGGGCAACTTAAACGACGCGATGCTGGAACAACTCTCGAACAAGGCCAACGGCAATTACGCGTTCATCGACACGGATGCGGAAGCGTACAAGGTGCTGGTCCAGCAGATGAGCGCCACGCTGGTCACGATCGCTAAAGACGTGAAAATTCAAGTCGAGTTCAATCCGGCGTTCGTCGCGGCCTATCGGTTGATCGGTTACGAGAATCGCGCCCTGGCCGACCGCGATTTCAACGATGACAAAAAGGACGCCGGAGAAATCGGCGCGGGACATACGGTGACGGCCCTATACGAACTGACGATGTCCGGCGAACCCAGCTACAGCGCAACGGCCGAGGTCGATCCGCTGAAATATCAGCAGCAGCGTCCGTTGTCGCCAGCGGCCGGCAGCGGCGAATTGCTGAATCTGAAGCTGCGTTACAAATTGCCTGATTCGGACGAGAGCACGCTCGTAACGTATCCGGTTTCAAGTCATCATGGAAAACGCTTCTCCGCCGCGTCGCCCGATTTCCAATTCGCCGCCGCCGTCGCTTCGTTTGGAATGCTGCTGCGAAACTCGCCGCACAAAGGCGGCTCGACATACGACGCCGTGCTAGAAATCGCCGGCTCATCATTGGGCCGCGATCAACACGGCTACCGCGCCGAGTTTCTGCGGCTGGTACAAACGGCCCGGCAACTGGACACACCCCGGCCTTCTGTGGGCTACGCCGAACCGCCGTCATCGCTCTACGAACCGCCGCGTACCGTTCGCGCCGTTGTGCCTCACCAGATTCCTCAACCTCAGGAACAACTGCCCCAGCATTTGGCGGTGGCCAGCGGCTCCCTGTCGCATCTCGCTCAATCACCCGTTGCGTTCGCGCTGGGCATCTTCGTCGGGCTTGCCGCATCCTCTGCGATGCTGATCTTGTGCGTGAACCTGCTGTATCGCCGACCCAACTGGGACGCTGATCTCAAAAGCCTCGGCAAGCATCTTTAGTCCGCGGTTTTGAAACCCCGCGTCGCGTAGCGGAATTCGTGAGAATTCCGAAGTTTCACAACTTCGGCTACGGTTTTGAGATGCCTTCTAGGCGTGCGCCGCCTTGTACAAATTGAAAGTGATGTGGGCCTGGCCCTGATGATGCGCCTCGTGCCAGCCGATGATGTGCAGGATGGCCAGCATCGGCAGGCCGCGCTCTTTGAAGCCTTCGGGGATCTCGTCCAGCCGCTCGTCGCCGTAGCGCGACAGTGTATCGAGCAAATGCTCGCGGGCTTCGTTTAACACACGGCGGATTTCGGCCGGCGCGGGAATGTTGTCGTCGGGAGTGCTGCCGCCGCGAAAACGCGGCCAGAGGTCGCTGAACGTCCGCGGTTTGTCCGGCCCCAGCCGCTCGCTGGCGAAGATCTCCTCGGTGATCCCGACGTGCATCAACTGCCACGCCACATGCGCCCGCCCGGGACCGGGCCGCCAACCCAACACCTTCACCGGGTCCGGCTCCTGCTCGATCTTGTCCAGCAGGCCCAGTGTCCGCACGCGATTGAATTCGTAACTTTTGATGAGTGTTTCGACGGTGTTCATGGCGGTCATCTTATCGCGTGGCGCGGCGGAAGGCAACGAACCCTCGTGAGTAGCCGGATGGATTGCAGACCGGGCCAACGTATTCCCAGCCGGCCCTGGTCAAGTCATTGAATTGCTGATCAAACCGCTCCGCGTTCTTCTTCCCATCCGGGTCGGTGCGATAATCTCCCTCGTGATGAAACACGACCACCTTATACTCCCACCGACTCGAAGTCTGTGCAGAGACTTGGGGAGAGAGTGGTAGCAAGCCAACTGACGCAACAGCCCCAATGAGCACTACCGCTAAAACTCCACAGGCCAACTTCCAAGACATAGCACACCTCCATCATTGATAGACCGCGGCGAAACGCCGCATGGCCGAACGCCAAACATAACCCGCCGGAAACCGCCCGGCAATCGACTCTCCAACAGCAACCAAGCCTCACCGGACGGTTTCCGCTCGCGTTCATGTTTTTGTTGCGCTGGGGGTGCCTATTCGCCGTCGCGATTTCCCGCACCACGCGCGGTGCCATCCATAGAGTAAAACGTATTGTGACACTTCGGCCCGCCTGGAAATGGCGTGCCGTTCGGCACAATGAAAGCTCGTGAATGTGCGCCATAGAGCCCATCGGGCAATGCGCATTCCTTAAGCACAACGTAGGTAAAGCCAGCTCGCATGTAGTGCTCCACGCGCAACTCTGGGTTGAAGCGCTTGAATTTTTCACTTGCCTTGTCGACCCAGGCGTCGATGTCGGCCTGCGTCGCCAACCGCAACTGGCCGTCGGTTACGAGTTGGTCGAGGCCCCTTTGCCCGGCCAATGGGCGGGGTCCGGAAACGTATTCCTTGATGGTCAACTCATTCGAGTAGACTATCTCCTTGTCGTTTTCAGGGGCGGCGCCGATGTTAAAGACGCCGTGATTCGGCTTGTTGATGAATTTATCGATCTCTTTGCCAACCAGTTTCTTCACCGTTTCATTCATGGCGAGCAATTCACGAGACGCGCCGTAAGCGCAGAAATAGGGAAATTCCCCCTTGTTCTCGTACGACGAGATGGCGTGCGGTGTTTTCCTTTCGATCCCGACAAGAGCTTGAGTGTGATATCCGCTGACCAGCACACCAGCGAGTTCGGTTTGCGCTGTTCGGCCAACCCGCCAAACTGTCGGCTCGTACGCAGTCAACACGATGACCACGGGCTTTGTAGGGCAGTTGACGATGACATCGACCTGTACAGCGTCATGCCCACTGTCGTCGAGCTGAATGTCGAGTGTTTTCGGGCTGCCATAGGTTCCCACCGCATAGACATCAAAGTCTGCTGGCAGTTTGCCCAAAACGTTCGGTGGCTCGTCCGCGAGCATGACCGTGCCAACGAAGTTCACTGCTACGAAAAGTAGGACGCGAGACGTGTGAATCATCGAGCAGGCCTCCTTAGCGGAAATGCGATACGAACAACCGAAACTTGTCGCTGAGAAGCAATTTTCAGAAAGGCAAAACAAATGGCAACTTACGCTTCGCCCACTGGAATGTCAAGCAGCGAAACACGGCAATCACCGGCCACAATCGCGGAAGCAAACATCCTGTTACATGTTGGCGGTCTTCACCACCTCCGGCCACCGAAAACCCCGCCACCGCCAAGAAGCTCGACATCGAACCCGGCAAGCACAAGATGACCGTGAAGACTCCAGGCGCCGATCCCGAAACCGAAGAGGTCGAAATCGCCCCCGACACCACCTGGGGCGCCATCGCCCTTCCCGGCGGCGGTGCACTGGTTGTGCAAGTCTATTGACGTTGCTATCGTGAACATCGGATGTTCCGAACTGCCTCAATCGTCCTGTGACTGAATAGCCACGTATTGTACGGCGTCTGAAAGGCGGGTTGACACGCCCGGCTTGCAAGCACATAGGCGATCGCCTTTTCGAGCGTAATACGAGTTTAAAACTACAGCTCCCGATACTTTCGAGCGTACGATGGTCTTCGAAACAATCGCCGCCGTCGTTGGTGTAGTCAGCATCCTGTTACTGATCTGGCAAATCCGTATTGGTGTGCGCGCCATACAACTAGAACACCAGCGCGAAAGACAACACGAGACGCTGAACTTCATGCTGGAAATACGTCCCCTATGGCACGAAGCCCTCGCCGAGGTTGAGGAACAATGGGGCACCGCCGATTTGACCGCCGAGGACGTGCGAGAGATTACGTCGAACGACAATTACAAGAAGGGAATGAAGAAACTTCTGGGGCACATCGAGCACCTGTGCACCGCGGTAAATATGGGTGTATTGGATAAGGACATCTTATTCAGGACATCAGGGTCTCACCTCATCCGGATTTACAAGCGTTTTCAAGGTTACATCGATGTCGCGCAGCGACAAAACCCTACGGCATATTGCGAATTCGCATCCGTAATCCGAGATTTTGAGCAACGAAAGGCGAAAGGCACAACAGAACGCCACGGTGGCCCGCTCGCGCACGAAATTCGTTCAGCAAGAGATCGTTCCGCCGCGCCAGCCATCTAACGAAGCGATCCCGGCTACCGAGATATGCGGCGACGTCGGTTCTGATGTCAGGTGATTCTTTAGCGGCTGAATAGTAAACTGATTTGTGTTACGCGAGTCGACTCATTCGGCGAACAGTCAGGCCACGAAATCGTAGGTGCGGTGATGGAGATTCCCGTTGCTTGCTCGGAATGCGGAAAACAATTTCACGCGCCTATCGAATATGGCGGCAAACGCGCTAAGTGTCCCGGTTGTGGACAAATCTTCGTCATCCCGCAACACCAGTCCATACCGCCGAAGCCAAAACCGCGAGCCGAGCCAGTCTCCATTCAAACCGACGTAGAAGAACCTCCGCCGCTACCAAGGACACCGCCTCCACCTCTGAGTCACGCAGTGTCACCATCGCCATCCGAACGATGGTATTTGCGTACGCCCGATGGCAAAACATATGGCCCCGTATCCCAAATTGAATTACGTCATTGGGCAGCCCAGGCACGTTTTGACGCTACAAGCCAATTAATCCGTGAAGGATCGAATCATTGGGAGTCGGCGCGCAGATTGTTTTCAACGTTGCCAAACGATCGCGAAAGTGTTTCACCGCAACCAAGCGGTCCAACTGCACCAACAAACAGCGAAGAGCGTGGAGGCTTTCTCCCTCCTTGGCTAGCAAACATACCACGCCGTTCCAAGAACATAGCTATCGTAGCTACTGTCGGTACGGTTTGCTTCGTTGTCCTAATTGTGTTTTTGGGATCTTATCTTGCGATACGGGCGCAGAAGCTCGCCGAACAGCGGGCCGCGGAATTGAACCGCCAAGCTGCTGAGCGACTGGAAGGTACATGGAGGCTCTTAGACGCCGGTGCGATTGAGGAGTCCTTCGTGTTTCATCCGGACGGTACCGTCACCCACACATTTTCCAATCCCTATTATCTTCTTGGGCAAGGCATCGACCGAAAGTCAAACGACACATGGTATGCTACGAGCGTCAAGCCGGATGAGGTTGCACTAAAACTCGGCAGTGAAGGTGACGATATTCTTTACTTGGTTAAATTCGAGAGTCCATATCTCGCGACAATCACGAAGTATTATCTGAAGGAAAACTTTGGCGGTTACACAGTTAGCCAAACAAGAAAGTTTGCTAACAGTTTGATGAAACCAGCAAATCGGGCGTCTACCCAGCCGTGATGCGGATATCGCATGACTTACTCATTCCGAAGGTTGCGGCGGGGTGACCCTGCTTCGGAATCTTCGGAGCAGCAGTGCGGAACGGCGCGACGACGTCGAGTTCACCCCGCCGCGAACAGCGAAAAAGTTCGAACGCCATGCGACGTTCGTTACGGCACTGTTTGCGACAAACCGGTGACACCTTTCTAGGCCCGTTTACGGGTCTTTGTCGCGCAGCGACTAGCCCCGGCATTGATGCCGGGGACGATTTGGCCAACGATCAATTCTTTTTTTCCAGGCCCGTTTACGGGCCTTACGGCAGCGGCTTCAGCCTCACGACAAGGCTAAAGCCGGGGACAAGCGCCGTGAACGGCCCTGGGAAGCGGTTGGTTGGGCGGCTGCGCTGACCCGGCATGAATGCCGGGCCTGATCGCTGCGCGGGGAAGAGCCGTGAACGGCTCTGAAAACCATGCCTTCGTTCGACCGTGCGTGATTGGACAACGCACCTTCTGGATTTGTAGCCGTCCAAGTAAGTACAATTGCTCGCGTACGCGCGACAGCACTGCGGAGGTGATCCTTATTGCGATACGAAATTGAGTATTCGCCGGCGGCGGAAGAACACTTGCGTGCTTGCACAGCTCGCCAACGGACGACCGTTTTTGGCGCGGTTGAACGGCAGCTCGCACATCAACCGGATGTCGAGACACGCAATTGAAAGTCCATGCGTCCGAATCCGATCAACTTCGTAATCGTGTGGTCAATGGCGGCGAAGAGGTGGAACTATGAAGCTCGTTGAAAAGGCCGACGCAACAGACACGTTGGCCGAATACACCGCAAATATCCAGAGCGGACCCGGCATGAATGCCGGGCCTATCACTGTGCGGGGAAGCGCCGTAAACGGCTCTGAAAGCCGTTCCTTCGTTCAACGGCATGTACATTCTTTGCACTTTCAATTCGCTGGAGTCCAGCGGGCCGGCCCTACGTGGCGACTCGATTGTCGTGTCACTGTTTCGGAGTCGGCGGAGAAGTCGTTCGTGC
>JBGTKH010000584.1:0-6585 GCA_041744735.1 Pirellulaceae bacterium
TGCATGGGCGGCACTTGCTCCGACAGTTGAAGTCGAAGCAGATCGAACGAGGCATCGTCCAGCGCACGTCCGTGCGCGGCGACGATGGCCAGCGCCGCGGATCGCAAGTCCGCCGATTTCGACGCATCGCGCGAGATGGCCAGTAGTGCGTCGTCGAATTGCGTGCCGGCGGCAGCCGCAGCGGTCGTGACGGCCTGTTGTAGGACGGCATTGTCGGATGTGGTCAAGCTGCGGGCCAGTTCGTCTGCCCACGATGCCGGCAGCGGCCGCAGATCGCTGCGCGCTATGACCTCCAGCAGCAATCGGCGCGTCGCACTTGGCGTTTGCGGTTCGGCCAGTGATTGGGCCACCAGCGATTGGACTTTGTCATTCGTGCAAAACGCAGTCAGCGCTCCGCGGATCATCGCCTCACGGCTTTCATCGAGAGACGGTTCTGACAGCGTCTTGCTGAGTACGTCGATGATTTCACCCGCCCACTGGGGACGGCGGCTGATAACGTCCAGCGCGGCCGCTTGCAGCGCGACATCGCCGGTGTCCAGCAGCGGCACGACGTCATCGCGAGTTAGATTGCCGTGCGCCATTTGATCCAGTGCGATCAGCGCAGCTCGTCGGACGCGCGGGTTGGCAGTTTGCAATCCGGCCAACGTCGCCTGCCGGTCGTCAATTTCGATCAAGGCGTAGATCAACGCGTGCTCATGCATCCGATCAATGTCGCCGCCGAGTACGCGCAATAGGTCGCGGACGGCAGAGCGGATCTCCAAACGGCCAATGGCGGTGGCCGCTTCACGGCGCACGGGTGGAGAGCCGATCACCGAGAATTCAAAAAACGCATAGTAACCCGCTTGGTCCCGAAGACTTCCAAGGGCATGAATAGCGGCCTGTGTCACCGATTCGCTATCGTCGCCCGGCATCTCCTGTAAACGTCGTCGGGCCAGTTTGGAACCGTTTCGCGCCAGCGCCCAGACCACATTCCGCCGAGCCCGCTCGCTGTCGTTGTCGAGTACGTCTGTCAGCGCATCAATTGCCGCGTCTCCGCGTTTGGCCAATTCGGCGATCGCTCGCTCGCGGACGGCGAATCGGTCGTCGTCGAGCAGCTTTGCCAGGTCGCTGTGCGGCGCACCTTGCCAGTCGATCCTTCGTCCGCGCGGATCGTCCGGCGCTTTGACTCCCACGCGGCGGATGCGATAGATCGCGCCGAGGACGTCGGGCTTGGCCACTTGCGAGACGGGGCAGCCGTTGCGGAACCAGCCGCCGGTGTCGATCACCAGCAGGCTGCCGTCGGCGTCTTCCAGCACGTCGGTGGGATGAAAATCGCCGCTGGCCGAACTGAGAAACTCGTGCTTGACGGCGCGGAATGAAGAGCCGTCGCGGGTCAGGCTGACGCGGACGACCTTGTGCGTGTTAAACTCGGTGACGAAAAAACTGTCGCGATACGACGGGTCGAGCCAGCCGCTGCGATAGCGGGTCGTGCCCGACACGGCCACGTGCCCCAGGTCGAGCACAGGCGGCAGCAGGTCGCCCGTGCGTTTGAACTCGGCCAGCACCGGCTCCTGATCGTAGCGCGGATACACGCCGCCATGCATCCAGTGCACCAGGCAATCACCGCGCTGTTTGTAAAACAGATTCACCGTGCCCAGCATCTCGCCTTCGTCGGTCCAGTCAATCTCGACCGGGTTGTCCATGCCGCCGCCGCAGTGAATTTGGATGTCGCTGCCGTCGGGGCGGCAGGAGAAGATGCGAGCCGCTTTGCCTTGGCTGATCGGGTTCCCGTTTTGGTCCACGATGTCGTGACCGTGGCGGCCTTCGCACCAGAAGATGCGGCCCGTGGGTCCCAGGAAGCAGCCGTGCACATCGGCCGCGTTGCCGGTGTAGCCGAACTGTGACACTAACTTGTCGCGGCGATCGGCGACGCCATCGCCGTCGGTGTCCTGAAGCTTCCAAATATTGCCCGACGACGCGACGTACAGCGCCCCGTCGTGCCATAAGGCCCCCATCGGAAACGTCAGCTTGTCGGCGAAGATGGTGCTCTTGTCGAATCGTCCGTCGCCGTCGGTGTCTTCGAGCATGCGGATGAAGTTGGGGAGTTGCTCTTCCAACTCCGCGCGTTTCAAATTCAGCCCCGCGCTCTCCGCGATGAACAGCCGCCCGCGCTCGTCAAAGCCCGCCATCATCGGATGCTCGACCAGCGGCGGCGCGGCGGCCAATTCGACGACGTAGCCATCGGGGACTTGGATCGGTGGCGGCTGAAACGCGGCGTCGTCGGCTTGTGCAACTTGCGTCGAGAGAGTGAGCACGGCAAGTAACAACGTTCGATATGGCAGGTTGCATTTCATGCATCATTCTCCAACGCCGCAGGTCACTTTTTGCCCAGCCGCCGCTGTTGCTGGAAGAAGCTGCTAAGGATCGCGCCGCATGGTTCGGCCAGTATGCCGGGGATGACGGCGGCGCGGTGATTCAGGCGCGGGTCGTCCAACAGATGATAGAGCGTGTTGACGGCGCCGGCCTTGGGATCGGTGGCTCCGTAGACGACCGTGGAAATGCGGGCTTGGATGATTGCGCCGGCACACATCGGGCAGGGTTCGAGCGTGACGTATAACGTGCAATCGTCCAGCCGCCAACTGCCCAGCGCGTCGGCGGCTTGCGTGATGGCGATCATTTCGGCGTGAGCGGTCGGGTCACGAAGCTGTTCGCGCTGGTTGTGAGCGGCGGCGATCACACGCTCGCCGTGCACGATCACGGCGCCCACGGGCACTTCATCTTCCGCCAGCGCCGCCTGCGCTTGCTGAAGTGCCATTCGCATGTAGATTTCGTGCATGGCTCTCCAAAAACTCCTAAAGCGGCGACTAGTCTCGGCACTCCAAAAATCACTTCGTCTCATTCCAGTAGATTTTGACGTTGTGAGTTTGGCGGCCGACGGCGACGACGTCGGCGCGGCCGTCGTCGTTCAGATCGCCAGCGGCCAGGTCTTCGATGGCCACGCTGCCCGGATCGACGATCAGTCGCTTCCACGATGTGGCTGTCGCGTCTTGCGGATCGTAAATGCGCAGCCCGCGGCGAGCCTCTGGGTTGTTGGCGTCTTTGTCGTCGCGCACGCCGATGATCAACTCTTCGTCGTCGTCATCATCTAAGTTCGCGCACGACACGCCGTGGCCCCACAGAAGCTGCTCGTCGAGCACTTGTCGGTTCCACAGCCACTCGCCGGTTGCGGGCCGCGGCCCAGCGGGCTTCGTGTACACAACCACTTGATTGCCGTGCCACGGTTCGATGGTGGCGATGTAATCCCCGCCCGTAGCCAGGCGGCCGTGTTTGATCTCGCTGGCGCCGCGGTTGGGAGAAGATGCTTGATCGCCCGCGCCGATGCGAGTGTTCTTCCACGTGCCGTCCTTTTGCCGCTCCAGCAGAATCACGCCTTCGAAGCTGACCAGCAGCATGTCCATCCGCCCGTCGTGATTCAGGTCGGTGGGCCAGAAGTTATGAGTGACGTGCCATTGGTCCGTGATCACCTCGGGCACCCACGGACCCTTGACGGGATCCTTGGGAATCCGATATGCCAGCACGCGCACGCCGTTCTCTTGGAAGTTTGGCTTGGTTGTATCGCGACCCATGAGCGGCACCACGATCAAGTCCTTCTGCCCGTCGCCGTCAATGTCCGACCACCGCATCCGATGCACCGTGGGCTCTTCGCCGATCGGATGCATTGTCCACGTCGGGCCCAATCGTTGGCGAATCCATTGGATCGTGCCACCGGATTTCGTATTCGCAGGGTTCCAGTCGGCACCTACGGCAAAATCCAACAGCCCGTCGCCGTCGATGTCGTGCGGCGCGAAGCAAACGTTGTCCGGCTTGGTCTGACCCTGGATCAGCGTGTGCTCGTCCCAGTTGGGGCTTTCCAGCCA
The DNA here is from genome assembly GCA_041744735.1 of Pirellulaceae bacterium. Classification (GTDB taxonomy): domain Bacteria; phylum Planctomycetota; class Planctomycetia; order Pirellulales; family Pirellulaceae; genus JBGTKH01. The sequence continues at coordinate 3,897 of JBGTKH010000584.1, forward strand.
AACGATTCGCTCGGAATCGACGATCACAATGTCCAGCCGCCCGTCCTGGTTCATGTCGAGCAGCCGCACCGCATAGCCGACGGTCAAGCGAGTGTTCAATTCCTGGTCGCGGAATTGCAATTCCGCGGCCGCGGCTGGTGAAACGAGAAGTATGGTCAAGGCAAACAGCAGCAGAGCAGTTATTCTCATGTTAGGGACTCCCAATCATGCAAGCGAATTATAAAGTGATGGTCGATCGCACCACCTCACTAGTAAACATCGGGACGTACGGGCACACAACCGTTGCTGCTAAAACTGCACGCCTGGTGTTGGCTTCCCGCCCTGTTGAACTTGGCCTTTCAAGCCATGCAGCTTGACCAGGAAGACGATCAACAAAATCAATGCGGCGATCCCTGCAATTGCGCCGACACAGGGAATCATGCTCAGCACGACGCAGATCGCATACCACAGGCCGATACTTTCGCCGCAGTCGCCGACGCTGTAGTCGCCGCGGGCGCGAAAGTAATTCTGATATGACTTCGGGATGCGGACAAAAACAAAGAAGATCCAAATGATGTTGAAGCACGGAATCAGCATCAGCCACACCATACCGGGTTCCATCAAGCGGTACTCTTGCGGCAACGCCTTGAGCAGTCCGGAGAGCAGGATGATGATAAAGATGGTGATTCCCAGGGATACGGCAATGATGATTCCGTAAAAGAAAAGTACGAACATCAACTCGGCCGGCGAAGGCTGACGTTGTTCGCCCATCTCGAACGGGTCGTTGTTGAAGTCAAAGGGGTCATCCGGCTGCTGTGCAAATAGCTCCGGAGGTTGGACGGCAGATGCGACCGCGAAAGTAAACAATCCAGCCAGTCCCAATAAAACGGTGCCCATTGCCCGGAGTGCGCGACGGTGCATGTTTTCGTTCCTTTCTGAGTTTGTGATGAGTCTGCGTAGGGTTCAAGTGTAATCGATGTTGTGTTAGCGGTGAATAACTTTTCCGTGCATACACCTGCCGAAAACATTCAACCGCCCAACCGCCGCCGGCATTCGACGAGGATCTCGGCGGTGCGGCTGGCGCCGACGCGAGTAACACCGAGCGCGCGGACTTGCAGCAGCGTGTCGAGATCGCGCACGCCGCCGGCGGCTTTCACCTGTACGTGCGAGGGAGCGTGTTTCCGCATCAGCTTCAAATCGTCGAATGTCGCGCCGCCGCTGCCGTAGCCGGTGGACGTTTTGACCCAATCGGCTTGCAACTCGCCGCAGATTTGGCAGAGGCGAATTTTCTGGTCGTCGTTTAGATAACAGTTCTCGAAGATCACTTTGACCTTCTGACCCGCGGCATGAGCCGGCTCGATCACGGCCGCAATGTCGCGGCGCACGTAATCCCAGTTGCCGCTGAGCACTTGGCTGATGTTCGCGACCATATCCAATTCGCGGCAACCGTCGGCCAATGCCTGTTCGGCCTCGGCCCGTTTGATGGACGTCATATGCCCGCCGTGCGGGAAGCCGATCGTCGTGCTGGCCATGACGGTGCTCCCCGCGAGCATCTCGGCACAACGTTTCAAGTAATACGGCATGATGCAGACACTGGCCACGTCGTAGTCCAGAGCCAACTGCACGCCGTCTTCGAGCTGCCGCTGCGCGAGCGTCGGTGAGAGCAGCGAATGGTCGATCATCTTGGCGATGTCTTGATAGGTGTAGTCCACCAAAAAGGTCTCCTCGGTTAATGCACGCTGCCGTCTTGAAAGCCGGCCGGCAAGGTGGTGTCGCGTTTGCCGCCGCGCAACTGATAGAACATGACTACGGTGCCGTCCACTTCGTTCGTCGCGGGCTTCACGTACTCGTAGCCCGGATTGTCCCCCGTGACCGGATTGGCCAGCACCGAAGCGTCCACTCCATAGTCCGCAAGATCCGCGATGCTGTCCGGCCATTGCTTGTTCTGGTCCAGATAGTTGTGGCAGGCGAGTCCCAAGATCTTCATATTGTTCGACGATTGTGCTCGCCTAGCCGCCTCGCGAGCCCCACAACCTGCGAAAATCACCACGAGCAGCAACACTACAGCGTGAGCAATGCGAACCATCCACGTCTCCTTTTCGAATCTGTTGATCGAGTGTTGTTACGCAATGAACTGCCTCAGAAACGTGTGACTTTGCCGCAGCGATTGCTGGCGCGTGGCCAGCGACTGTTCGTACGCCCGGTCTTCCACCTCCACGCACACCGGACCATCGTAACCGGCGTCGCCCAGTACCGAAAAGAACCGGCCCCAAGCGACTTCGCCCAGGCCGGGCAGCTTGGGCGTGTGATACAGCAGCGGCGTGGCCAGAATCCCCACGTCGTCCAAGCGATGCCGGTCCACGCGCACGTCCTTGGCGTGAACGTGCACCAGCCGGTCGGCGAATTCACGCAGCGGCTGGAGGTAATCCATCTGCTGCCAGACCAAGTGCGACGGATCGTAGTTCAGGCCGAGGCTGCGGCTGGGAATCTCCTCGAACATCCGCCGCCAGATGGCCGGGCTGATCGCCAGATTTTTACCGCCGGGCCATTCGTCGGCGGTGAACAGCATCGGGCAGTTCTCGATACCGATCCGCACGCCGTGGTCTTCCGCGAATTTGACCAGCGGCGGCCAGACTTGGCGAAAACGCGGCCAGTTGTCGTCAACCGATTTGGTCCAGTCGCGCCCGATGAACGTGTTGACGCGCGTGAC
>JBGTKH010000585.1:0-6276 GCA_041744735.1 Pirellulaceae bacterium
CAAGTCGCGGAAAAACAAGACGACGTGCGATTCAAATTGCACCCGTTATCACATCAGGATCGGCTGAACCACTTTGCCGTGCACGTCGGTTAGACGGAAGTCGCGGCCTTGGAAGCGGAAGACGAGACGCTCGTGGTTCAGGCCCAGCAGGTGCAGGATGGTGGCTTGCAGATCGTGGACGTGCACGGGGTCTTGGGTGATCGAGAGGCCCAGTTCGTCGGTTTCGCCGAGAGTCATGCCGGGGCGGATGCCGCCGCCGGCCAGCCACATCGTGTAGCTGTCGACGTGATGGTCGCGGCCTGTTGGGTTGCGGCGCTCGCCCATTGGCGTGCGGCCGAACTCGCCGCCCCAGATGACCAGCGTTTCGTCGAGCAGCCCGCGCTGCTTGAGATCTTTCACTAGCGCCGCCGACCCGCGGTCGACTTCGCGGCAACGCAGCGGCAGTTCCTGTTCCAGCGATTCGCTGCCGCCGTGCTGGTCCCAGCTTGTGTGATACAACTGCACGAAGCGCACGCCGCGTTCGATCAGCCGTCGAGCCAACAGGGCATTGTTCGCGAATGATGCCTTGCCCGGCTCGGCGCCGTACATCTCTAGTGTTTCCTTTGATTCGCTGCCGATGTCCATCAGCTCCGGCGCGCTCGCTTGCATGCGGAAGGCCATCTCATAGGCCGCGATCCGCGTTTGGATTTCGGGATCGCCGACGGCATCGAACCGCATTTGGTTCATTCGTTCAACAGCGTCGGTGAACGCGCGCTGGGCCGCGCGATCGAAACCGGCCGGGCTGTTTAGGTTCAGGATCCCGTCGCCCTGGCCGCGGAACGGCACGCCCTGATAGGTCGTGGGCAGGAAGCCGCTGGACCACAGCGCCGAGCCGGCTCGCGGCCCGCGCGGACCGGACTGTCGCACCACGAAGCCCGGCAAATTATCCGCCACGCTGCCGATGCCATACGTGACCCACGAGCCCATCGACGGCCGGCCCGGTTGCGGCGAGCCGGTCTGCATGAACATTTTGGCGGGGCCGTGATTGAAGACGTCGGTGTGCATGCTCTTGATGAAGCAGATGTCGTCGACAATGTCTCGGTGAAAGGGCAATAGATCGCTCAATGTTGCGCCGGATTTGCCGTAGCGGGCAAACTTCTGATATGGCCCCAGCAGCGTTTCGTCGCCCTTCAAAAATGCGAATCGCTTGCCTTCCAGAAAGCTGGGCGGCGGTGGTTGGCCGGACAGTTCGCGCAGCTTCGGCTTCTCGTCGAACAATTCGAGCTGGCTCGGCCCACCCGCCATGAACAGATAGATCACGGCTTTCGCTTTGGGAGCGTAATGCCCGCGCCGCGGAGCCATCGGGTTGACGCTGCGATCATCGGGCGCCGCGGCCGCGTCGCGACCCAACAGTGCGGCCAACCCCAACGCGCCAACACTCAAACCCGCCTGCCCAAAGAACTCACGTCGCGTTGATGCGTTTAACCGCGCTCCACCGGGAAGCGCGTGGCACAGCGGCCCGCTGCAAACCCGTCGTCGGCGCGGACCATTCTGTGCTTCATTTCGATTTGACTGTTCCATGCGATCGCTGTTCATTGCTCACTCTCTCGTAATAAACTCGTCCAGATTTAGCAGCACGCGCGCCGTCGCCGTCCAAGCTGCGGCGTCGGCGGGCGAAACGTCCGCGGGCCAGTCACCCACGGCGATCGACTTGGCCGCATCGGGCTGCGCGGAGAAATGTTGTCGCTGGTTATTCAGATAGTCGAGTAAGAAGGTACGTTCCGCTTCGATCGGCTCGCGTGCGAGACACAGGCGGAACATGTGGACCAAATGAGGCGTGTCGTCGTCACTGTAGGACGGCTCCATTGAGCCGTCAGTCTGTTTCGATTCAGTGTCCTGCGATGACGGAAGATCGGATGGAATCGGACGGGTCAATGGACCCGTCCTACTTAGCACGCGGCGGGCCAGCGCCTGTGTCATCTCGAACATCGCTTCATCATTGGCCATAGTGAGCGATTGCAGCGGTGTGTTCGAGCGGTCGCGGCGCGTGCAGGTTTGGTTCAGCGACGGCACGTCGAAGGTGGTCAGCATCGGATGCGGCGCGCTGCGATACAAGAACGTGTACATGCCGCGGCGATAACGATCTTCGCCCGCGCTGGTGCGCCAACTCTTTTGCACTTGCGTGAAGGCGTACACACCGTCGGGCTGCGGCGGAAAGACGCTCGGCCCGCCCAGCTTGTCGGTCAACAGCCCGCTCGCGGCCAGCCCCACATCGCGGACGATCTCCGCCTCGACGCGAATCCGATTCTGCCGGGCCAGCAGGTCGTTCCTCGCATCGATGCGCGCCAATTCCTTGCGGGCCGTCGATGACTGCCGGTACGTGGCCGACGTGACAATCGATTCAATCAGTTTCTTCGTGGACCAGCCCGTGTGCATGAACTCGGCGGCCAGCCAGTCAAGTAGCTCGGGATGCGCGGGCGGCGAACCTTGCATCCCGAAATCATTTTCCGTTTCAACGATTCCGCGCCCGAACAATCGCATCCACACGCGGTTGACGTAGACACGAGCGGTGAGCGGGTTGTTGGGCCGCACGAGCCAGTTAGCGAAATCGAGCCGCGTAGCTCGCTTTATACTTGAGGGCACTGCGGATGTCGCATCGCTTCGCAGGGCGACTTCGATAAGTGACGGTAGCGCAGCGGGGACGTTTGGCTGTACTGCGTCGCCGGGACGCAGAAAGTCGCCGCGGATGTGAATGCGCGTGTCGCGGGGCGTGGCTAGCTCGCGCATCACCATTGCGGTCGGAATCGCTTTCGCAAGGTCCTTACGTTTCGAATCGAGTGACTCCAACTCTACTTGCAACGGCCCGCGTAATGGATCAGCCCGTTCGAACGCCTGGTCCAACTTGGCTTGCTCTTCCTTCGAACGCTTGTCAAACGGCTTGGCGACGATCGCCGCCAAGTCTTTTGGCTCGGCGGTCTCCATGAGCTTGCGTTCCCATTCCGCGCGGCGCTGGGGCCGTTGTGGGTCGGGTTCGGCGAGTTGCTTGTTCAGTTCCGCGATGCGCCGGTTGAGTTGTTCCAATTGCGTTTGCTGCGCCGCCGTCGGCACGCTCACGGTCGGGGTGGTGGAGTTTTGATCCTGCGTGGAATCGAAGAAGGCGTACAGTTCGTAATACTCTTTTTGCTCGATGGGGTCGAACTTGTGCGTGTGGCAATTCGCACAGCCGACAGTCAGGGCCAGCCACACGGTGCCCGTCGTATCGACGCGGTCCTTGGCCTGCTCGACGCGGAACTGATCGGCCTTCGTTCCCCCTTCGGTGTTGATCAGCGTGTTGCGGTGAAAGCCGGTGGCCACCAACTGCTCCAGCGTCGGATTGGGAAGCAGATCGCCGGCCAGTTGCTCAATCGTGAATTGATCGAACGGCAGATCGCGGTTGATGGCCCGGATCACCCAATCGCGATACGGCCACATCGTGCGCTCGCCGTCGGGGGCGTAGCCGTTGGAGTCGGCGTACCGCGCCTGATCCAGCCAGTGCCGTCCCCAGCGCTGGCCGAAATGCGGATCGGCCAGCAGCCGCTCGACCAGCCGCTCGTAAGCATCCGGCCGCGTGTCGCCGACGAACGCATCGACCTCGTCGGGCGTTGGCGGCAGGCCGAGCAGATCCAGCGACAGGCGACGAATCAGCGTCACGCGGTCGGCTTCGGGCGACGGCGAGATGTTTCGCTTGTCCAATTTGGCGAGCACGAAATAATCGATTGCGTTTCGCGTCAACGCCGCGTCGCGCACGGATGGCAACGCGGGCCGCTGCACAGACACGAACGACCAGTGCTGCTCGTATTCCGCCCCCGCCGCGATCCACCGGCGCAACAAATCGATTTGCTCCGACGTCAGATGCTTTTCCGTCTCAGGCGGCGGCATGCGAAAATCAGCGTCCTCGTCCATGATTCGTTGCACGAGCTGACTAGCGTCGGGATCGCCGGGCACCACGGCCACCGAACCATCGCGATCCTCGGTTACCCCTTTGAGCGTGTCCAGTCGCAGATCGGCTTCACGGTGCTTGGGATCCGGTCCGTGGCAGTAGAAGCAATTGTCCGACAGAATCGGGCGGATGTCGCGGTTGAAGGAGACTGTGTCGTCGGCGAAGGACGAAGGACAAAGGACGAAGGACGAAAGAATGACGAATGTCGAAATCCGAATCAGTTGCGCAAAAGGAGCGCGGCGGACCGCGGACTCTTTGCGTCGCGGAATTGGCCGGTTATCGGTTGGGCGCGAAGTCTCACGACTTCGGCTACGTGCAGGTGCGGACTTGCTCAATGGGTTATCTCCGGACATTCGGCAACTCTGGGTGTTTGCTGTATTTCATTATTGCCAATTCGACGCGCGTTGTGCCACCGGACGCGGACGAATTCCAGTCTCGACCAGCCATTTTCGACGCCGCCGAGACTCGAAGCCCGTCCTTGCAGTCGGCGGATAATGGCCGATAATGCGAAGCGACGTGCCGGAGTGCCGCCGGCGATGCTGAATTGATTGACCTGGACGAGAAAGGAACGGAGACCATGTCTTTGCTGGTGGTTGGATCGGTGGCTTTGGACAGCGTGCAGACGCCGACCGAGTCACGCGAGAATGTGCTGGGTGGATCGGCGGTGTTTTTTTCGTACGCGGCCAGCTATTTCACGTCGGTGCGGCTGGTGGGCGTGGTGGGCGAAGATTGGCCCGCCGAACACACGCGGCTGTTGAACGAGCGGAACATCGACACCAGCGGCCTGCACGTGGTCCCCGGCGGCAAGACGTTTCGTTGGCGGGGCCGCTATCTGCCGAACATGAACGACCGCGAGACGCTGGAAGTGCACCTGAACGTCTTCGGCAACTTCGATCCGGTGCTGCCCGAGGATTACAAACGCTGCAAGTTTCTGTTCCTGGCCAACGGCTCGCCGCGATTGCAAATGAAGGTGATCGACCAGGTGCCCGGCGCGCGGCTGATGGTGGCCGACACGATGGACCTGTGGATTCGCGAAGAGCACGACGCGCTGATGCAACTGTTCCAGCGGATCGACGGCCTAGTGCTGAACGACAGCGAGGCCAAACTGCTGACCGGCGACGAGAATCTGGTCCGGGCCGGCCACCGCGTACGCGAGATGGGACCGAAGTTCGTGGTCATCAAGAAGGGCGAGCACGGCGCGATGTTCTTCTCCGAGCACGAAACCTACGTGCTGCCCGCGTACCCGACCGAACAAGTGATCGACCCGACCGGCGCCGGCGACAGTTTCGCGGGCGGCATGATGGGCTACCTGGCCGAGCAAGATAATTTTGAGCCGAAGACGCTCAAGGAAGCCATGGCCTACGGCATCCTCGTCGCCAGCTTCAACGTCGAAGACTTCAGTCTGGAGCGGCTCAAAACAATCGGCCGCAATGATCTCCAGTTGCGGATGGAGAAGTATCGGAAGATGTTGAGTTTTTGATTGGTCATTGGTAATTCGTAATTCGTAATTCGTAATTTACGATCCATGTCTACCCTTCGCACATTCGTTGCCATCGAGATTTCGCCCGAGGTCCGTGGGCGGGTAGCGGCGTTAATCAAGCAGTTGCAGACGACGGGGGCGGATTTCAAGTGGGTCGAGCCACAGAATCTGCACTTCACGCTAAACTTTCTGGGCGACGTGGACGAGCGGCAGATTCACGAGGTCTGCGTCGCGGTCACGGATGCCGTGGCCACGATCGAGCCGTTCGACATCACTTGCCGCGGCGCTGGTGCGTTTCCGAATGGCAAGAACCCGCGCGTGGTGTGGGTGGGTGTCGAGCAAGGCAACGAGCAAATGTGTGCGTTGCAAGCAGAGACCGAAGAGGCACTGGCCGCTTTTGGTTTTCCGCGCGAACAGCGGCGCTACCGCCCGCATCTGACCATCGGCCGCGTGCGGCGCGGCGGCGGGCGGCTGCGCGAATTGACCGAGCAATTGGAAAAACACGCCGACTTCGCCGCTGGCGTGACGATTGTCGACGAGGCAGTCGTGTTCTCCAGCCGCCTGGAGCGCACCGGCCCGATCTATGAAGCGCTGGCCACGCCGCCGCTCGGTGGCCAATGAGTACTGGCCCAATCCAACTGCCACGTCGCCTGTCGTGAGACGCAGACGCCTCCGGCGAAAGCACTGTCGTCAAGGGCTCGTCAAGGGCTTCTCTGTTAGTGCGTTGCAACGTGGTTGACGCGCAACCGCGACGGCGCTCTTGCTCGACCAACGGCGCGGGGGGAAAATGCAATCGGAGCTAAATTCCGCTTTTCGTTCTAGTCAAATCCGATTCTCA
>JBGTKH010000586.1:0-4219 GCA_041744735.1 Pirellulaceae bacterium
TGGCGGATTGCGGAAGGGCGAGTCCCCGCGGCGCCGGTCACGTCGCTGTCGCTGTCGGCGGTCGATGAGCACACCGAAGTGCGGCTGCGCGGGCTGCACGATCGGCTGAGTTACGAAACGAAAGAGCCTAACCAGCGAATCGAAACGGCGCTGGGGGCCGACGGTTTGCTTAGCGTGCAGTGGCGGCCGAAAGTCGCTGAGGCCGAAGTGGACCGCAGCCTGACGGCCCATTCGTCCGCGATGCTCGACGTGCAGGAAGACGGCCTGCGATTGGTATGGCGGCTGACGCTTGAATTCCGCCGCAGCCGCCGCGAGTCGTTCACCGTTACCGTGCCAGGCGATTATCTGGTCGAAAAGGTCGAAGGGAACAACGTCCGCGGCTGGCAATTGCCCGCGGGTGAAGGGCCGCGGCCGTTGGAAATTACGCTGCTGAAGCAAGCGTCCGATCAAGAGTCGTTCACCATCCACATGGTGCGCCGCGGCGCGGTCGGACAGGGCCAGTTCGCACAGTTCGACGCGCCGGTCGTCAATGTCGCCGACGCCGCCTTGCATCAGGGCCAGTTGACCGTCCGCCGCAGCCCGCTGCTGGATCTGCAAACGATGAACGTCGCCGGGCTGACTCGGACCGACGCGCCGGCCGAAGCCGCCAACATGTCGGACAGCGCGGATGAGAGCCCGCTGGGGCTGCGGCCCTATCAGTCGTATCTGTTCGTCACGCCCGCGTACACGATGCAGTTGTCCGCCGCGCCGGTCGCGCCAAATGTCGCTGCCGACGTGCAGACGCTGCTGAAGATCTCCGAACGGGAAACGCGGCTGGAGAGCCGCATCAACTTCCGCGCACAGGATCGGCCTGTGTATCGCGTGCGGATGTATCTGCCCGAGGGCTTGGAATTGGAACCGGTGTTTGCTGCGGGCATGTCCGAATGGGCGGTGACCGACGACAACGGCCGCAAGCTGCTCAGCATCTATTACGCGGCGGGCCAGCAAGGTCAGTTTTCGGTCTTGCTGAACGGATCGATCCCGAAAGTCGCGGCCGCCGACAGCGTCGCGCTGCCGAAGTTGGAAGTGCTCGACGTTAATTCCCAGCAAGGGGACATCGTCGTGCAGGTCGATCCGGCGCTGGATGTGCGGGCCGAACAACTGGTGGGCTGCGAAAGCGTGCTGCTCAGCCGCGTGCAGACATGGCTCGACCAGTCGCAGCGCGGGCTGGCTCGCTTGGTGCTCAATTACCGCACGCCCGATCACAGTGCGATCCTGAAAACGTCGCCGCGCAAGCCGGATGTAAGCGGCTACACGATCTCGAACATCAAAGTCACGCGGCATGCGATCTTGGAAACGGTGTTCGTGCATCTGACGATTCGCAACGCCGGCGTCCGCGAGCTATCATTCGTGCTGCCCGCCTCGATGAAAGACGCCCGCATCAAGGCGCCGATGCTGCGGCAAAAAACGATCACGCCGATCAACCAGCAGCCGGATTCGCCGGTTCGTGTGCGGCTGGAGTTGCAAGACGAGCTGATGGGCGAGTACCGCGTGATCGTGGAACAGGACCGTTTGCTAACATCGGGTGAACACGTGGTGCCGATCCCCGTCGTCGAATCCGCGCGGATCGATCAGCGGTTCGTGTCGCTGGAGAATGAAGGGCTCGACGAACTCGTCATCAAGCAACAACAAGGCGTCGAGCCGCTCGGCCGCCAGCAATCGCAATGGCGGCGTTTGGCGGAGATCTTTGGCGAGCAGATCATCACGGCCTACATGGTGAGCGAAGGAGCCGAATCGCCCACGCTCACGTTCGCCACGAAAGAGCGCACCGCCGTCGAAGTCGCCGGGGCACGGATCGAACTGGGCGAGACGCTGCTGGTATTGGACGGCAACGGTGCCTATCGCGCCGAGCAAACCTATTACGTCGACAATCGCACGGAACAGTTCCTGGTCGTGAAACTGCCCGACGGGGCGCGGCTGTGGACGACGTTGGTGGCCGGCGAGCCGGTCAAGCCGACCGAAGTGCCCGGCGGCAAAACGCCCGGACAGATTCGCATTCCGCTGGTGAAGACCGCCGAAGGAGATCTCGACTTTCGCGTCAGTCTGAAATACGGCGGCCAGATTGCGTCGCCCGGCCGGCTGCGAACGGTTGATTTCCCGCTGGTCCGCACAGTTGGCATCAAGGTCGAACTTAGCCAGGTGCGACTGCTGCTGCCCGAATCTTATCGCTGGTTCAACTTCGACGGCACGATGGGACTGGTGGAAGACGAACTGGACCTCGCGGCCGGCTTCCTGTCGTATCAGACGAAGAAGTTGGAGCAACTCAGCGAAGTGGCACGCGGCGAGAGCCATTTCGCCAAGGCGCGGGCTGTCAATAATTTGAAACAGATCGGCCTGGCCGTGCAGAGTTATCGCAGCAACTATGAATCCAGCACACGCAACCCACTGCTGCAGAAAAGCTTGGACGCCAACAGCATCGCCATCGCCGAAGCCGAACGCGTGATTTATGCGGAACAAGAGAAGGCAGCACAGCAGACCGAAATGTTCGACAACCGCGACCGGCTGAACGAATTGTGGGAAGCTCAGTCCAACGGCCGCGCCCGCAACATCGTCAACGACATCGGCAGCAATTTCAAATATGTGCCGCAGCAAACTGCGGCCCAGCCGCCAGCGGAACAGCAGTTCAATCAGTTCAATCCCCAGTGGTTGGAACAGAACAAGTTGCAATCGGAAATACCAGTTGACGGTACGACGATGCTTGGAGGAATAAGAAGGCCGGACACAAATGTGCCAATGCAGGAGGGCAAACCCGAAGGCGGCAAGCGCAGCGTGCAATTGGAACAGACGTACAACCAGCCGCTGCCGCAAGGCCAGCCTTTCAATTCCGGTGTGGCCCACGGCAAAGCCAAAGCGGAATTATCGGAACTGGCCGGCGAAAAACAGTCCGCCGCGATGGAACAGGGCCGCGTCTCAGGCCAAGGGGAATATCTGGATCAGGCCAATCGCTACCAACAGCGGCTGGAGCAGCAGCAATCGCAACAGTACGGCGACTTCAACCAGTCCGGCATCGGCGGCGGCGGGTTTGGATTGCAGCCGGGCTCGCAAACGCGCGGCGCGCTCGTGGACGAGTCGACCGTCCGCGCGTTTAGCGAGGCACCGCCGCTCGGCGCATTGTCGGTGAATGGAGAAATCGCGCAAGTTGGCGACGGCGCCGGCATCACAGCAACCGCACTGGCCAGCTTGGACGTCGCCCTACCCGCCCGCGGCGTCGAGTATTTGTTCACCACACCCGGCGGCGAGATCAAGATCACGGCCCAAACCGCCAGCAACACGACGATCGACCGCCTGGTCCGCATCGTCTGCGTCGCCGGCGCGACGCTGCTCGTGCTGGTGCTCTACGTCTTTCTGCGAGGCCTGAACCCAGCACTGCTAACCCACTGGATCGCCGCACTTGTATACCTGGGCCTCGGCCTCGTAAGCCTCGTCATCGGCCTCTTCCCCGTCGTCGGATTGATGGCTGTGCTCATTGGCGTGGGGTTGTTGATGCGGCACATCGTTGCCCGGTTAACCCGCCGCCATACGCAACATCCGATCGGTCACCAAGAACGTGCACACGGATTAGCCGGAACTACGGTGCCGCGAGTACCGAATGTTCCGCGACGTGCAGACACGACCTCTCCGCAAGCCGATCATCAATCACAGAACTGAGGCATGATGCCGTGGGCGATAAGCACAGAAAGCAGGATACGCTCATCGCACATCTGGGCGCATTTTTGGGCGACGCCTACGGCACAACAGGCGATAAACACGGCCAAACACCTCGGCCAGTATTTCTGGGGCAACTTCGATCCCGCGCAGCACGCATCCGCCGACAACTCGGCTAGCTGCGCGAGACAATCGGCCGCGAAATCACCTTCTCGAAACTCGCGAAAGCGCAAATCGTCACGATCTGCGGAACCGGCAAACGCGCCGCCACTGATATTCACAACGCCACAATTCCGCGATCCACAAGCTTGGATCGCAGCGCGTTTCGCTTCGCATCACGCGCGCTCGTATCAAATTGGTTATCCGTTTCCACAGGAAACGACTGGAAACGCGCCGGATACCAATTCCCGTGGTTTCGCTCGTTGCCAGCGCTGCGGATGCGTGTTCGTCAGTCGCGTGGGGCACGGACTGGGAGCGATCTACCTCGCTAATGAAAATTAGCGTGGCGGAGATGTGAAGTATCTCATCGTCGTCC
>JBGTKH010000587.1:0-12591 GCA_041744735.1 Pirellulaceae bacterium
GTTGGGTTGCTGGTTAACCCGTTCTGCATGCGGCGGGTCTGCGGAATGCTGGTGTGCCGGATGCCCGTGACCGGTGTCAATCCGGATCTCCGGTTCGCCGTGGGTCGTGGATGTGGCAACGGGGACCGGCACGTCGGGCGCGTGCGCTGCGTGGTCGTGAGTTTCATCGGCCGGTGGCGCGGTAGCTGCGGGGGGCTGGCTGTTAGTGCACGAGGCAAAGCAAACTACGAACGCGGCGACCCCGAACGAGACGATGTGCCTCATGGCCAAGCGACCTCCACATGATGCGGATGCTATTAGCTGCGTTGCTTCGCGGCTTTGATCACGCGCTGCAGACGCGACTTTTGGCGAGATGCTTTGTTGCGGTGGATGATGTTGCGGGCGCCGGCGCGGTCGAGTTGTTTGGCGGCGACGCGAAATTGCTGTTCGGCATCTTCGAGTTTGCCGGCTTCGGCGGCTTCCAGGACTTTGCGGACCTGGGTTTTCAGCGAGGTTTTGGTTGCCTTGTTCCGCACGCGGCGGCCTTCGCTTTGTTTCAGCCGCTTGGCAGCACTTTTAGTGGTGGGCATGATTTCTCTGCAACGATTCAAGGAGCTTGTTTTGGTTTAGGATCACCCTTTATCGCGAATTTGCCGCAGTTTGTCCAGCCGGTCCGCGACATCTTTGTAACCGGGGTCCAGCACCGCCAGTTCCGCCAGCAACTGCTCGGCCTGCGCGTATTCCTTCAGCCCCGTGGCTAAGACGCCGGCGCGATATAGCGCGAGCGTCCTGCAGGGCGGATCGTCGGCCGCGCATTGGGCGGCTTGGAGGTAAAAGCCGAGTGCCTTTTGATACTGTTTCAGGTACTGCAGACACTCGCCGGATTCCAGCGTGGACACCGCTTGCCGGCGCGGCTCGTGTGCCGCATGCTGGAATTGTTTCAGGGCCTCGGCGTAGTTTCCCGACAATTTCAGCCGAACTGCCAGTTGGAATTGAATTTCCCGGTCGTGCGGATAACGTTCGGCGCGGCGGGCCAAAATTTCTAGTTCGCGGCGCACCAAATCGCTGCGCAATTGCTTGGCCAGTTCTGCGGACTCGGCGGTACCGGTGGACTCGGCCCGTTTCTCGGCGATGGCCAGTTGATGCTGCGCACGAGCGGTCTGTGCGTCTTCTAATCGCTCTTGGACTTTGATGTCGTTGCCCGAGGCGCCCAGGGCTTTGGCCAGCACGCGTTCGGCCTCGGAGTGCCGACTCTCGCCCGCGAGCAAATCCGCCAGTTCGAAATAGTTTTCAATGCTGCTCGGCTGTTCGACGATCGCTCGTTCGAGCCGCTGGCGCGGGGTGAGCGGAATCTCCCGGCGTGCGGCTGACTTCTCCGCAGCGTCATCGGACTCTTGCGCCGCCGCGGCCGGCTGCGACTTTCGAGCGGAAGGAAGCGTGACAGTCCGGGCTCGCTGAGTCGAAGGCGGCATGTTGTCTGATCCAATGCCGCTGGCGACTCGCGTTTTCTCGATCGTCAGTGCCGAGATCATCTCCGGCGCTTCTTTGTCACCGCGCTTGATTTCTTCAACACGATGCCAGCAGGCGATCGCCTGATCGAACTGTCCCATGCGGGCCAGCGACTTGGCACAGTGCCGGTTCACCTCGGCGTCCTTGGGATTCGCGTCCAGCGCGTTTTTCAAGTACCGCAATTCGACTTCGTTGTATCCGAGCACCGCGCAGGCGTCGGCCATGGCTCGCAGTGTGTACACATCCCACGGATTGGTCTTCAGCGACTCGGGGCCCAGCTTCAGCACCTCGACCCAATCCAGCGCGGCGGCGGCTTTCTTCAACGGGCCGCGCCCGCCAAAGCCACGAAACCGTGCCCCCGTCTTGTTGTGGTTGTACTTGCGCTGGAGGTTAGCGAGAAACGCTTCGACATATACCGGGTTGCCCGGGTCGTTGACCACACATTCGGTGAACAGCGTGTTGGCGTAGTCGAAGTCGTATTTCTCCTGCTTGGTCAGGTTGATGCCATGCTCGTAGCACTGCTGCAGCCGCCGGCGCAATGCGGGGGACACAACGTGCGCTTCCTGATCGTGTTGATCGCTGGGGGCAGGGTCGGACGACATGGCGGGTCTCTTCAGGGGCGCTGCGAGCGGACCGCGTTGCTTGTGCGGCCGTGTCTGCTCGATTCTAGCAACGTGCCGCAATCATCGCCAACGTGTATGGGTCAGACGTACACATTTCAATTTTGACGGGAACACGGTTTTCCATAAGGACACACTTTTCCCCGTCAAAACTGCAATCTGTACGTTTGACCCCAAATGGAATCAAAACCTTGACGTGGGTAGTGATACCGTTTGAGGTCGGACGCCCTCGTCCGACAGCGAATCCGCGTGAAACATAGGACGGACGAGGGCGTCCGTCCTACGAATTCGTCAAACGGTATCACTACCTTGACGTGCGGTCGGTTGACGATCCCCCCATTGCGAACCTAGAATCGGCGTTTGGTTCCTGCGTTCCGACACTCCAGGGCTGCATTCGATGGCTTTCTTGACGGCGAACAACGGTCCCGATGCCGGACGACGGTACGATCTGAAGAGTTCCCCGTGCGTCCTAGGCCGGCACCCCGACTGCCAAATCGTCATTGACGTCGGGGCGGTCAGCCGCCAACACGCGCAAATCATCAGCGAGGGCTCGGACCACTACATCGAAGATTTGAAGAGCCGCAACAAGACCTTTTTGAACGATCGGGAAGTTCCAGGCCGGGTCCGTTTGCACGACGGCGACGTGTTGCGCGTGTGCGACGTGGCGTTCACGTTTCGTCACGAGCAGCCGCTGGTCTCCACGCCGCCGGTGTCCAAGGGCGATCCGTCCAATCGCACGGTGGCGGGCATCGGTATGGGCACCGTGCTGATCGAAGACGAGATTCAGGAAGGCAGCTCGACGATCATGTCGAAGCTGGATATCTCGTCGGACAGCAGTGGCGGCGTGCAGTTCACCGCCAGCGCGGAGGCGAAGCTCGCCGCGTTGCTGGAAATCACCAAGGCGCTTGGCAAAGCGTTGGCGTTGGACGAAGTGTTGCCGCAGGTGCTGAACAGCCTGTTCAAGATTTTCGTGCAGGCGGACCGCGGCTTTATCGTGATGCGCTCGGAAGACGGCAAACTCGTGCCGCTATGGACCAAGATGCGGCGCGAAGACAGCGACGACACGATTCGCATTAGCCGTACGATCGTCAACCAGGTGATGCAGTCGAAAGAGGCGATTCTGTCGGCCGACGCCGCTACGGACTCGCGGTTCGAGATGAGCCAGAGCATCGCCGACTTCCGCATCCGCTCGATGATGTGTGCACCGTTGTTGGACAGTGAGGGCAAGTCAATGGGTGTGCTGCAAATCGATACGCTGGATCAACGCAAGCGATTTCAACAGGAGGACCTGTCAGTGCTGGCCAGCGTCGCCTCGCAAGCCGGCATCGCGATTGACAACGCGCAACTGCATGAGCAGGCCTTGCGGCAGCGAGCCCTAGAGCGGGATCTGGAAGTCTCGCGCGAAGTACAGCGTGGCTTTTTGCCCGTGCGGCCGCCCGAAGCGGACGGCTACATGTTCTTCGACTACTATCAGCCGGCCAACCACGTCGGCGGAGATTATTATGACTACATCACGTTACCGGACGGCCGCATCGCCGTAATTGTGGCCGACGTGGTCGGGCACGGGATCGCCGCCGCATTGCTGATGGCTAAGCTGTCGGCCGAGGCCCGGTTTTGTCTGGCCATCGAGCAAGATCCGGCGACCGCGGTAACGCGGCTGAACGACGCCATGACCCGTTTGCAGATCGATCGCTTCGTGACCATGATTATGGTCGTCTTGAACCCGGCCACTCACGCGGTGACGATTGTGAACGCCGGACACATGGCGCCGATTCATCGCTTGGCGAACGAAAAGCTGGACGAGCCGGGTGAAGACATCGCCGGACTGCCGCTGGGGATCATCGACGGCCTGGACTACGAACAGAAAACGATTACGCTGGCCCCCGGTGAACTGCTGACGTTGTACACCGACGGATTGAACGAATGCAGCAACGCGGGCGGCGAAATGTACGGTATCGACCGCATTCGCGATTTGGTGTCCAAGAGCAAAGGTAGCAAGCCGCAAACGGTCGGGCGCAGCATCGTCGAGGACGTCCGCCGCTTCCTGGGCGGCAGCCCTCAGGACGACGACATGTGCCTGGTCTGCTTCGGACGCGCCTAGTTGTTTAACCGCGACCCAACGGGAGCGCGGGAGGGGACGTGGTCCTGCGCTCTCAGTTGATGACACAAACCGGGCACTACACTTATCAAGAGGAACGCATCATGCGAAAGCTCTTTCTACTGTTCTGTTCCCTTGCCGCGTTGGGCACGCTGCCGGTAGCCGCTGTCGCCGATGAAGCCGGAGTCGAACAGGGCCAAGCCGCGTTTAAAGATGAAAAGACCGGTTTGGAGTTCGGCGACGTCGAGGGCTTCCGTCGCACCGAGGTCCATCGCTACGAACAGGCCGGCCTCGGATATAGCGTCGACTACATTTCCGACGCAGGCATTCGCATCACAATCTATGTCTATGATTTCGGGCTGCCGGCTATCCCCGACGGCCCGGACTCCGAACTGGCCAAGGCGAACATCGTACAAGCCAAAGGGGACATTTTCCGCGCGAAAGAAAAAGGCTTGTATCAGTCAGTCGAACAGTTGTCCGACAGCGTGGTCACACTCGGACCGGCCAGTGGCCCAAAGATCCACAAGATGTCCTTCAAAATCGTGCGGGGCGACCGAGAAAACTTCTCGGAACTCTATCTGACCGGCTACAAGAACCATTTCGTGAAGTTGCGGATCACCTACGTCGCGGACAACAAGGAGAAGTGCGAGCAGGAAATTGCCAAAGTGACCGCGCGGCTGGCATCCATGCTGCAGGCGACTCCGGGCGAATAGCATAATCCGGCCGAGTGGTTTGGATGCGGCACGTTCAATCTGCTTGAGGGTCGGTGAATCGCACTTCGCCCCAGAGGTTTGGCGAAAGCATGATCTCGCCAGGGATGTCATCGACGAGTCCCGTGCTTTGGTTGGACCAGTACGAACGGAGGTTCGTGTCGGTGCCTTCGGCATCTCCGTAGGTCACGCCGAAGTCGGCGCGGTTGCTTTGTCCGGATGCTGGAGCGAGTCCAAGCGAACGCAGCGGCACCGAAGCGTTGAGAACGTAACCGTCCTTGCTGGTCTTTACCTCGATCTTTACATCCGGCAATTGTTGGACGTTATCAACCTTTTCGCCTCGCCAGGGTGAGGTGAACTCGATGGGGTTCATGCCGCCGGGCTTGCGATGTTCGTAGAGCACGGCGATGGGCTGGCCCTCGAAGGGCGCGATCAGCAGCCGCTTGTCGCCCTCCGCGGGACTCTTGCGTTTGGGAGCCGCCTGCGGGTCGGTGGCAATTTGCAGGTCAACAGAGTCGCCGGTCGCGAACAGCTTTGTCCAGTCGCGGCCGTTATTGATCCATGGCGACGGGTCCTGCACGCGATACTGCAGGTGCAGGTGAGTGGCGTCGGCATGCAGGTCGAGCTCCACGCGGAACTTGCCGCTCTTGTCCCAGCGCACGGTTCCGGGAATCGTGGCTTCTTTCGCCACGTGCTGTGCCGCGACATGGCGCAGACGCTGCTGTTCGGCCGCGACGATCTGCTCCTTAGTGACGTCGATCGTTCCGGCGATGCGTTGCGCGGCGCCCAGGCCGGTCAGCTCGTAGATGCGATACGGACCGTGGCCGATTTGTACGTAGTATTTTCCGTCGGTGCTGGAGCGACCGAAGCTGCCGCCGAAGATCTCGCCGCCGAGTCTGTATTCGTTCTTGAGGTAACTGACCCGCACGTCGACAAATGCCTCGTCGAGGTACAGGCCATCTGTAGTCATCACAAAGCAACGTCCGTGGTTGCCGTTTAGAAAGATCACGTCGCTTTGGTCATCGAACGAAGCCAGTCCAAGAATGCCCAGCGTCCCCTGCATCACACCCGGTTCTGGCAGCGGCGCGTTGTGCGAACCGTGCACGTCGCTCCACTGATTCGGATAGCTCCACAGATGTTCTCCGTGGGATAGGCTTCCAGCTTGTCTCGCCGATTGAAAACCTGGCAGGCTGGTAGCCCGCCCCGCGGCGAAGGCGTTCATCTCGGGATCGGAATTGAAGATGAACCGGCCGTTACGATCGCGCACCGTGGCCACGCCGCTGCGCTTGTAACCAGGCGAGAGATTAATCGGCATCGCTTTGGCAATGGCCTCCTCCAGCGTCGGATAATCGGGCACGCCGTTGGGCAGGAAGCCGCGCGGCTGGATGGCTACAACTTTGACTTGCTCCTTGTCGGCCACCGGCATGTACAGTGTCAACGAGGTCTGCAGGTGCCCCCACGATCCGCCGCCGAACTCGATGTCGTCGCCGCAAAAGTCAAACTCGTCCTGCTGTGTTTCGCCGTCGCCGTTGCGGTCGACCCACAGCACGCCCATGCCGCGCTGCGACCAGGGCTTGCCCTCGCCTTTGCGGCCAGACTTCTCGCCGGCCCGTTTCTCCGGCCACTTCGCGTAGAACGCGTCGATGTACGCCTGTGGCGGATCCCAATTGCAGCCGTAGCCGAAATGATGCGTTCCGGCCAAAGCGGCGATGTCGTGCAGCGTGCCGTCGGGCAGCACCTCGGCGATCAGCGAAATCTTTCCGCGGGCGCACACAAACGTGCGGCCGGCTTCGCGGAAGAAGAGATAACTGTGCGGCTCGTAGTTGCCGAAATGCCCTTCTTCGAGCGACAGAATGTGCGTTGGCCGCGCCGTGCCCTGTTCGATATCCACGTCCCAGAAACAGCCCAGTCCGATCCAGCGCCGCGGGTTCTCAGGATCGAACCCCGACCCATCGCCGCCGTAGTGAGGCATGCCGAATTTCTCGTACGTGACTTCGTTCTTCTCAACATCCCACGCAAGCACGCGCTTCGGATTCCAGCGTTTTTCAGTCACCCATAATTTGCCGTCCGGGCCAAATACGAGCCCGGTTGGATTGACCATGCGGGCCGGATCATACGAGCCTTTGTACGGCCCGCCCGGCCTGCCGAGCGTGCCGGCGAGTTTGCCGTCGGCGGTGAAACGATGAATTTGATGTGAACCGCCGTCGCTGACGAAGATGTCGCCGCTCGGCGCGACGGTGATGCCGGTAAGATCCATCTTGCCCGCATCGATGATCTGCTTTCCATCGGGCAAACGCACGACACCTCGATCGGTGGCCGCATAGATTTCTGATCCAGCCGCGAGATGACGCACGCCCGGCAGCGGAATGGAGTCGAGCTGCTGGCCCGTCTCGGCATCGAGCACCAGCACCGCCTGCTGGTCGCGCGCGCCGACATAAAGTTTCCCGTCGCGCACTGCCAAGCCGCCGAGGTTGAAGTCCGTCAGGTCCGGATGTTTCGATCCCGGACCGACCTGCATCGTGTCAACTTCCAGTGCTCGCAGCTTGCCGGGGAATTCCACTTGCTTGCCCGACGCGATGTCGTAACGCACAACCGTAAGCATCCAGTTGGCGGTCCAAGTATCACTGGCCAGATCCACATCCTTGGTGCCGCCCCATGTAAAACCATCCTGAGCGCAGTAGAGATACTTTTCGTCCGCAGCAATCACGTCGTGTTGAATGCCGAAGCCATGCAAATGCTCGTAGCCCTGGACGAATTTGCCATCGGCATCCAGCGCCATCAGCGCCCAACCGCCTTCGGTAACCGGCGCGGCGAAGAAAACGAGCTTGCTGTTCGCCGCGGCATGGTGCAGCGTGCTGTGATTCGGCCCCCACGACGCAACCGTCTGCTCGCCGCCATTGGCAAAGTTCATCCGGTAAACCGGTTCGACGCCCGGGTGCGTGACGCCTCGCCAAAGAAAGCGTCCCGGCGTAACGAGCTTGCCGCTTTCATCCAAGCCGTCCCACAACAGCGTGTGCTGGCCCGCAGAAAACGAACGCCCAGCCGCCAGATTGCGCACGCGCCGCCCGGCCTCGTCTTCGATCACGATCGTCGCCTTGCCGTCCGTTGGCTGTTCGAACGTGATGCGAATTTCCTGTCGCCGCGCGTTGACGAGTTCGCGGTAGTTGTCCCGATCGAACGGCGCCCACTGCGCGGGGTCGTCCGAAAATGGCGCATGGATGGCTCGGTTGTCGAGAAAGCCAAAGCGTTCCTGCTGTTCCGGAAACGTGACCGTCGCCGCCAGCCGGACGCGCGACCAATCGCCCGCGGGCAAACGGAAATCGAATTGACGTGGGCTCGGCTTCCAGCCTGCCGTCGCTTCGGTGTTTCTGACAGGCTGGAAGCCTATTCCACGGCTTTGAGCCTGCGCGTTCGTTAGCACGAATGCCTGTTTGTCGTTGGCAACGCCAAGTTTGATCTCCGGCTCTGGTTCAGCCCAGGTTCGAATCGAAACGGTCAGGCCATCTTCGTCAGGCGTCAGTGCCACGCCGAACGGAATACCGCCGGGACGACCGAGTTCCTGAAAGTCCGCCTCGGTATGTTTGTGAATTTCCGACGTAGGACGGATTGCCAATCCGTCCGTCTTCTCCGTCATCTGAACGGACGGATTGGCAATCCGTCCTACAAGTTCCAACTTGACCAACCGTTGCCCCGCCGCCTCGTAAACGACCACGCGGTCGCCCGACACCGCCACATGCGCGGGCGACGCGAGCCTGTCGAACTTTGCCACTTCTGAAGTAGTTGAGTCGAACAGACGCACGGTCCCGCCGGCCGAATCGCTCACCGCCAGCCGCTTGCCGTCGCTGTGAATGAAGACGTCGCCGTCGTACTGCGCGAGACGCGAGACTTCCTTCCAACCACGCTCGCCGTCGCGCTGATAAGCGATCACCGCGCCGCTGTCCGCGGCGAACAGTCGGTCGTCGAACCATGCCAAGCTGGTGCAGTTTTTCAACCCCGGAATCGTAACCGGCACGGGCGGCAAACGCTGTTGTCCGTCGGCCGTAATGCCTATTTCAAACGCCTTGCCGTTTTGCTCGACCACGACCAGCGCCAGGCCGCTGCCCTGCGGAACCGCCGCCGCGCCGGTGACGGACACGGGTAGGTCGAAGTCGTTGACTCCTTTGCTCTCAAGGTGCGACCAGCCGCTGGCGTCGATCATGGGGCCGCGGGCCAATTGCACGTAACTGTAGTGTTTCTTCAGCACGCACAGAGTCCGGCCGTTCAAGACTGACGGCTGGGCGAAAAGATCCGGCTCCTTGTCGCCAACCGTATGAGGCACCTCGCACGAATCTTGCCACCGCCAACTGCCGCGCGGCGTCCAGATATTACCGGACGCATCGAGCGCGACACCCGACAAACCCGCCAGTGCTCCGATGCGGCGAACCACCTCGAACCGCTGTTCCACATCGTTCCATCGTAAGAGTTGAACGACGCCTGCAAGTCCCGAGACGGCGTAGATGTCGTCGCGCACATGGACCAATCCGCGGCCGCTCGTCACGTCGACGCTCTGCGGCAGGTAACCGATGAACGATCCCGACGCTCCGCCGAGCACGACACCCGGCGCCGGCTCGAAGCGCTCGTTCAGGCGATGGATCGTGCCGTGCCAGCCATGACTGTACCAATACCGGCCGATCTTCTGCGGGCGTTCGCCATTGAAACCTTGCGGAAACCCGGCGACCGCGAGCCCGTCTTTCCACGCATGCACCTCGCCGCCGCCGAAGGCGTAAACCGTGCCGTCCTCTCCCGCATGCAGAGCTAGAACGCCAAAGCCGGGCTTAACGATCACCGTCCGCGCACCGGACACCGGATCGAACCATGACAACTGATCCTGATCCTTCTCGAAGATCACGACCCGGCCATTGAACTCGCGAGACGACATCACATCGACTTCGCCCGGCAACCGCGTTGGTGTCGAGCCCGCAACCGCGTCCAGCGGCAGTGCGTAAAGCGCCTTGCGAATCTTCAGTAGCAACAGACTGCCAGCCCGCGTCAACTGATCACCGCGATCCGTCGATTCCGGAATCTCAAAGCTCGCCAACAGTCGTCCGTCGAGCGCATATCGATTGAGCTGCTTCGAGCCACCACGCTCCCAGATCGTCATCTCATCATCCATCACCGGCCCCATCGCCGGCGCCGTCTGTCCGGCAAACGTCACCAGCGTTTCCCCCGCCTCGCCCGAGTTCCCCAGCACACCCGCGAATCTAAGTTCAACAGCGTGAGCCGCGCTTGTCACGATGAATAGCATTGCATTAGCGATGACACACTTAGGAAATACCACCGCCGCGAACTGTCGTTTGGTGTATAACATTTCGGAATTCTCCTTCACTCTGACACGCGACAACGAACAAGGGGCATGTTTGGACCTTTGGATTGTAAATTCAATTTGGACGGTCCACTAGCCGCGAGGGCCAAGACCGCGGTTGCCCAAAGGGCGGGGCGGAATTACAATTCGTAGTGTCAATCATTTTTCTCTGGCCACCGAGACCGCGAGGCCTTTCATGTTAGACGATGAATTGAATTCGCCGAGCATGGACCCCGACGAAATGGCAGCGGTGTACGCTGATAAGCACGCGATTCAAATTACCTCCCGCGTCGAATCGATGCGGAACGAATTGGACGAGGTGGGAGACGTTCGCGAGCGATTGCAGCGGTGGGCTCAGTTGTTAGGAATCAACTTTCAAGCGATCATCGAGCTTCTTCGCTTAACGATCGCGGAAATGGCAAGAGAATCGCAAAGGGATCGAGCCCGCGACCTCGCACCCACAGACGAATACGACTTTTGCGAGTTGGCGAATTGCGTGGATGGCGACCGAGAAAAACTCGATCAATTGCTCAGCAAAGCCAGCAATTGGGAATCGCAACCTGCGAATTCGGAATCCATCGGCGGTCGATCCCAGATTCGCGCTGCCATGCTCCATTCCGCAAACTGGGTGGAGACGTTAATCGCTCATCTTGTCCATCTCTATGCTTACGACTTCGACGCGCTGCACAGCGAGTTGAAGGACCGATGTGCGGGAATCGACGGCGTGAATCTCGAATTGCTGTTTGACCGCATCGTTCACGACGCTTGCGATGCCAATGTGTCACTGATGCAATTTCTCGCCAAGTACGCCTGCCAGCGAGATTGAGGTTCTTCGTAAGGGGAAGTGTTCATGTCTGCGGCGGGGACAGTAAAGCTCTGGCATGAACAACGGTCGAAGTACCGCGAATTCTATCAACCAATGGCACAGGCCTTATTTGATTTGCCGATTCCCGGATCGCGGATTCGCGGTCAGGTAATTGGTTCTTGGCGGATTCAATACGAGTTTTATGATTTTGCGCGCAATCGAGCCACCTCGACCAACGTTCGCCGCATTGATTGGAGTACCGCCCGCTTCACGCTGACGACCGGACATCGGCCGATTCCCAAATTCGTTGACAATCCCCAGGGACGACAAAACCAGCCGCACCGCGACTATTGGATACAGATCAATCACACGTGATCTCGTCGACCTCGACAACGCCATTAAAGAAATCGAAAGTACGCATCCCGGAGCACCGGCGCGGGCGTTCGTGCTGATCGACAAACCGCAGGCGGTCGAGCCGGTAGTATTTCTGCGCGGCGATCCGCGGCGCCGCGGCGACCGCGTGTCGCGGCATTTTCTCGAGGTGCTCGGTGGCGGCGACGCGCGTCCGTTCACGATCGGCAGCGGCCGGAAGGAACTGGCCGAAGCGATCGCTGACCCGAACAATCCACTAACCGCCCGCGTGCTGGTGAACCGCGTGTGGCTCCATCATTTCGGCCACGGCATTGTCGATACGCCCGGCGATTTCGGTTTCCGCAGCAATCCGCCCAGTCATCCCGAATTGCTCGACTGGCTCGCCGCGACGTTCATCGAGAACGGTTGGTCGGTGAAACAACTGCACCGGCTGATAGTTCTGTCATCCACGTACCGGCAGAGCAGTGAGCCAGCGGCGGCCGCCGAGAATGGCCCGTTGTTGGAGACAATCGATCCTGATAATCGTCTGCTCTCGCATGCGAACCGGCGGCGGTTGGACTTCGAGGCGATGCGCGACGCGATGCTGACTGCGTCCGGCAATCTTGACCGATCAATCGGCGGTCGAGCAATCGAACTAAGCGCCGAGCCTTTCACCGGCCGTCGCACGCTATACGGGTTTGTCGACCGGCTGAATCTTGATCCGGTCTTTTCCACGTTTGACTTTGCATCGCCCGAGGTAAGCACGCCCGAGCGGCCTAACACGATGGTGCCACAACAAGCTCTGTTCGGCATGAACCATCCGTTCGTGATCGAGCAGGCCCGTGCGTTGTGCAGCACAGACGAATTTAAAGCGGCCAGCGACGACATCACCCGCGCGGCTGTGCTGTATCGCCGTGTCTTTAGCCGCGATCCCACCGCGGACGAACAACAATTGGCCGCCGCGTTTGCTGCCGCCACGTCAACCGTGCGTGACGATTCAATTCCTCCGGCGGTCTGGCGGCACGGTTACGGAGCCGCCGAGCCGACCGCGCCGGACGAAGACCGCTTTCACGAACTAACCTTCTTCGACGGCCGGAACTATCAAGTCTTGTGTGTTGGAGAGATTGCCAAACTG
This sequence comes from Pirellulaceae bacterium, assembly GCA_041744735.1. Classification (GTDB taxonomy): domain Bacteria; phylum Planctomycetota; class Planctomycetia; order Pirellulales; family Pirellulaceae; genus JBGTKH01. The sequence goes on from JBGTKH010000587.1 coordinate 12,549, forward strand.
ATATTTATAGATTAGTCGTTTAACCCGTAGCCGTAGGCGAGGG
>JBGTKH010000588.1:0-5415 GCA_041744735.1 Pirellulaceae bacterium
ACGGCATCTCGCTTGAACTCGTCGGTGAACTGACGACGCGGCTGCGGGCTCTCCTTCGTAAGCTTCTTGCTCATCTTGGCGGTCTCCTAGACCGGCCATTCTAAGCCCTGGGCGCGCCCGGATTTTGGTCACCACCTCAGAGTACATGGCTAAGCAGGTTCGACTCCCGCCCGGCCCCCTCACAAAAACATGGGGCCGGACCCTGTGATCCGCGCGTGCGCGTCATTGCGGGGAAACGCTCTGCCCCAAAACTTCGTCGAGTGCATTTTTATGGACCCAGTTAAGGAACGAGCCGCCAGTGCCAGACCCTTGAGAAGTTAGAGATCCCTCGTACCTACATCGGTACGACCGCTCTGTCCCATTCTTCGTCGGTCGAATCATCAGGAATCGATCGACTGCCGGTGCGGAGTACATCGCCTCAGTCCGGGGTGAGCGTACGCGCCGGAGGGTCACGAACCCTAAACGATGTGGAGGATAAATCATGGCCAACAAGACACTCTTTTCCAGCATCAAGAGTTTGCTGCCTCGCACCGATTCGTACAACGAGGCGGGTGGCCGGGATCGCGGACCGGGAGTTCGTGCGTCCCGAACCGATCGACTACCGCACGTAGGGCAACGAGATTGACGAGGCGACGCATGGCCAGATGCGCCAGGCGTGCGGCGTGCCAGTGGCCGCGGGGGCAGCGTTGATGCCGGATGCTCACGTGGGATACGGGTTGCCGATCGGCGGCGTGTTGGCCTGCGAGAACGCGGTGATTCCGTACGCGGTCGGCGTGGATATCGCCTGCCGGATGAAGCTATCGGTGCTCGACATCCCGCCCGCGACGATGGACGAGCGATTCGATCTCTATCGGCAGGCGCTCGAAAGCGGCACTCGGGTCGGCATCGGTTCCGCGCACGAGAAACCGCAGGACCATCCGGTCATGGACCAAGATTGGACCGTCACGCGCATCACGCGCGAGAAAAAGGATCTGGCTTGGACCCAGCTCGGCACGTCGGGATCGGGGAACCACTTTGTTGAATTCGGCTTGCTCACGTTGACCGATCGGGATGACGAACTGGGACTCGACGCCGGCCAATACGTGGCCCTGCTCAGCCACAGCGGCAGCCGCGGCGCCGGTGCGGCCGTGTGCTCGACCTACAGCAACATCGCCCGCGCTCAGCTTCCCAAGAAGTACGAAGACCTGGCTTACTTGGCGTGGTTGTCGCTGGACGATAACGCGGGCCAAGAGTACTGGGCCGCAATGAACTTGATGGGCGACTACGCAGCGGCCAACCACGACGTGATTCACCGGCTGGTGTCAAAGCTGCTGGGCGCCAACATTCTGGCCGGTGTGGAGAACCACCACAATTTTGCCTGGAAGGAATCGCACGGCGGCAGAGAGTTGGTCGTGCATCGCAAGGGCGCAACGCCGGCTGGTGATGGTGTGCTGGGCGTGATTCCTGGTTCGATGGCCTCGCCAGCTTTCGTCGTGCGCGGCAAGGGAAACACCGCCAGTCTAAACTCCGCATCCCACGGCGCCGGCCGCCGGATGTCGCGCAGGAAGGCCAAGGACAAATACAACTGGAAGGCGGTGAAAAACGATCTGGAAAAGAAAGGCGTCCGAGTCCTTTCGGCCGGCGCCGACGAAGTGCCCGGTGTCTACAAGGACATCCACGAAGTCATGCGGCAACAAGCCGATCTAGTCGAAGTCATCGCGCGCTTCGACCCCCGGATCGTCAAGATGTGCGACGACGGAAGCGCCGCGGAGGATTAGGCTAGACGCGTCGTTGTGTGCAGCCTGATTTGCCGCAATTCTTCTTCCGTGCGACGGACTGTCGGCGGCGCACACTTCGCGATTCGTGAAGGCGGCAAGATCGTTGGTTCGGGTGTCGTTACGAAAGTCCTGCCGTAACTGATAAGCCGCGCCCCTAGTTCGAGCAATCGGCTCCGGGGGCATTTTGTCGTTACGTCCGATTTCACAATTAGCGATACTTTGCCGTGTTCGGATCGAAGCGGAAGAGAAGCGTTTGCATGGGGCCGCTGAAGCTGCTGGGGATTAAGGCAACGCATACGTCGTGGCTGGGGTCATAGACCATGGCGCATTCGTGATTGTAGCTCCCCTTCGGCAGATCGACGTCCAGTTCCGCCATGCGTTGTGCGGCGCAGTCGAAGGCATAGAGTTTGTCGCCGAGCCAGAGGATGGTGTCGTGCCTGGGGATGTAGACGGCTTCGCGGCCGATGGCGGCAGTGCCCTCGGTCGTGAGTTGCTGCCATTTGCCGTCTTCCGACAACGGGCGAGCAAAGACGTCGACGCGCGTGGCGTCGCCTTTCAGTTGAATCAGCCGGTCACGCTTCGTGTCGTGGATCAGAGGCTGAAACTCGTAGTGGTACTTAATGCTCTCGCAAGATTCGGGGAAGTCCGCGTCAATTAACTTCCACGCAACCTGACCTTTGTTTCGATCGACGCGGCCTTGGTACAGTTTGTTGTGGCACGCGGCATACACGCCGCCCTGCGTTCCCACCAGCGACAGATGCCACGGGTTGTCGAACGGCCGGCCGAAGCTGGGCGTGTGCATCTTCTTGGTTGCGGGATCGTAAATCCAACTCGCATGGCCATGAACCTTCGCTTCATACATGAACGTTTCGGCCGGGTCGTCGCCGAGTTGCACTTCGATGCCGTCGAAGAGCGACGGGCGGGCCAGATACACCATGCAATTGCTCGCCGGATCGTAGCTATACCAAAGATAAGTGTGTTGGCTGAACGGCATCATTCCGTAGCTCCAGCCGAAGATCCCGGCGTTGGTGCTTTCCAGAAACGGCGGGAAGCGCGGCGGGAAGTCTAGAGTCCAGCGGTTGTTGGCGATGCTGTATCGAGCGATGTCGTTGCCCGAGTAGCCCGAATGTCCGCCGCCGACGTAGAGCACTTCGCTGCGATCGGTGTCCACGACCGCCGTCGACCAGGTCTTGCTGATCAACATGCCCGGCGGATTAGCATCCACAAACGTGTTGGCTGGCAATGCGGCAATGAACTTTGCGTGGGCTTCGGGCGAAGGCGGAGCGGCTTGTTTGAGCGATTCCTTTTGCTCCGGATACTTCCAAGCCTTCGTGCCGCTGGGAGCGCCGGCGAGTTGTGCGTGTTCACCTTGCGGATCGTAACGGAAGGCGTACGTGCGGCGCTCGGGTCCGAAGGCAACCATCAGCACGACGCCATCTCTTTCAGAAGCTGTCGCCGTCAACCAGGAAAATCCTTCGAGTCGCAAGTTGTCGTTGACCGGTGTCCACTCGTTAGTCGTCGTATCGTAGACCCACGATTCTTTGATCGCAGAACTGGCTGACTGATGACTTAGCTTGACCTTACGAGCGTTGTTGCCGCACACGACAATCTTTCCGCCGGGCAAAACGGCCGTGGCCGGAGCAAACATCGGCGGCGGCGCGGTTTTCGGCGTGCGCTCGTTCCACTGCCTATTCTCGCAGTCGTACTGCCACGTATCGTTGAGCGCTGCGGATTGATCGTATCCGCCAAACATGACCATCGTGCGCGTGGCCGGATCGAACACGATCGGCGAGTTACACCGCAGCGGCGGCGAGACGCGCGACTCGACATCGCGTCGCCAAGCGTTGGCCTCGCAGTCGTAGAACCAAGTTGGCGCGCCGCCGCTGGGGTTCGTGGCCAGACCGCCGCCGAACAGCAACACACGATCGTTGACTGCGTCGTAACACATATTGGCCCACGCCACCGTCCGGCACGACGTAGGATGACTTTCGCTGGCGGGTTTCAAGTCAGTCCAGGTATTTGTCTCGGGGTCCAATGCGATCGTGAACCCGTCGCTGTAGTACAAGATGCGATCCCGCTTCGAGTCCCAGCAGGCCATGTTAAACGTGTGGACCGGACTGGGGCGCTTGATCCCATCGAAGTCCCACCAGCGAATGCGGTTGGTGGAGTGATATCCACCGACAACTTGCAACCGTGGCCCTTCGTCATACTTTAAGCCATCCGGGCCCGTTTGACCGTAAATCCGAAACGGCGGAAAATCGGTGCCCGTCCATTTGCCCAGCATCGAGTCGGGAAATGCCGGCAACCAGGCGGACGACGCCGGATCGAATGATTCCAGTTCGTAACGCAGGTACACGTTCCGAGCTGGCCGCGCTCCGCCGATTCCCCACAAGTACGCGCGGTTTAAATTCTCGGCGAACACCGCGCGGGCAAATATCTTTCCGCCGGAATCGTCCTCGCGATGAATCAGCACCCACTGGTTGGGCGGCAAGTCGGAGATAGCATTGGCCGTTGCTGGTTCGGTCGCCGCGGCTATCACGCAGATGTTCATGCCGGCGAGCAGCAATACCGCGGCTTTTGCCGTTTGTCGTTTCACTTGTCACCCTTTGACTTCTTCTCGTCTCGATAATCGGCTCCACCGTAGCTGTTCATGACCGACGCTTGCCAATCGTCCAGCGCCACTTTCATTTGGGCGACGATTTCCGGTTTCTCGGCGGCCAGGTCTTGTTGTTCGTTACGGTCTTCGATCAAGTCGTAAAGTTCATTTTTGCCGGCGCCAAGCTTGTGAAGTTTGTAACGGTTATCGGTCCAGGTGGCATGGCCGCTGTTGGGGCTCAAGCCGCCCTGACCGCCGCCGGTGTGCCAGAAACCGATGGGCTGCGGGCGCTCGGTCATCTTGCCGTCCAACAGCGAAACGATGCTGATCCCGTCCAGCGGTTGCACTTGGTTGGGGACCTGCAAACCGAGGAGGTCTACGATCGTCGGATAGATGTCGCTGGTGCACGCGGGCACGTCAGTCTCCAACGGCTTGGGAATTCGCGCCGGCCACTCGACGATGCCGGGCACGCGCAAGCCGCCCTCCCACACCGAGCCCTTCTTGCCGCGCAGTCCGCCGGTCGAGCCGGGGCCGGTCGCCCCGTTGTCGCTACAGAACCAAACCAGCGTGTTGTCGGCCACGCCCAACTTGCGCAGCTCGCTACGGAGCCGACCCATGCTGCGGTCGATGGCCACGATCTCGCCATAATAGTCGGAGCCCCCCGCGAGCGACTTGTCCTCTGGCAAGGCCCGATGCGGACTATGCGGATTGCCGAACCATATGACCGCCAGAAACGGCTTTTGCTGTTGGACCGCGCCGGCCATGAATTTCAGTGCTTGCTCGACGATGTATTCCGAGCCGTCGCCACTGAATGTTTCGGGAGCGCCGTTGCGGCTGAGCGTCCAATCCAAATCAAAGTAGTTCGAGACCGACAGCCACTCGTCAAATCCGAATCGGCCGGGGCTGAGCGGATCAGTCGCAGCGATCTGTTTGCCCGGCCCGCTCACGCCGTTCAGATGCCACTTGCCGAAGTGGCCCGTCGTGTAACCCGCCGGCTTGACCGCCTGAGCGATGGTCATTTCCTGCGGGCGCAAGGGACGACCCGCACCGAAGCAGCCGTAG
>JBGTKH010000589.1:0-7394 GCA_041744735.1 Pirellulaceae bacterium
AGCGGTATCGATCGAAGATCCTGCTCCCGATTTGTTGCTGCTCGATTACTTGCGCTCGCCCGAAGTCGGGCTGGTGGGTCCCAAGAAAGGTTGCGGCCAGGGCGGCTGCGGAGCGTGCACGGTGATCCTGTCGAGTTGGAATGGGTCGGCGCCGGTGCATCGCGCCATCAACTCGTGCTTGCGGCCCGTTTGCGCCTTGGGCGGCCTGTCGGTCACGACGATCGAAGGGACTGGGGCGGCAGAGCGTCCCGCACCAAACTTTCTGCATCATTCCAAGACCTTCGGCCGCATGGCGGCGCCGGTCGACATGCCGCTGACGCCGCTGCTGGCCGCCGCGCGGCAGCAAGCCGAGTTGGCACGTCAAGCGCCCAAGAATGTTGCGCTGCCGCGTTCGGAATGCGACCGTTGCGACGGGATGAATCCGGTCGCCCATCGTCTGGCCATGAATAACGGCACGCAGTGCGGCTATTGCTCGGTGGGCTTCGTGATGAACATGACGGAGTTCATTGCCAACCATCCGCAGGCCACCAAGAAGCAGATCGAGGACGCCTTTGACGGCAACATCTGCCGCTGCACGGGCTATCGCCCGATTCTCACGGGCATGAAAACGTTTGCCTCGAACTGGACGGCGCTTGACGAAGAGCAGCGCATGAAGTGCCTCTCCGACGACGGATGCCAGATGCAGCGGACAGCGGACATGGTTTGGATTCCTTTTCCGAGCGGGGCGAAGGGCGGACCGCAAGCCGCGGAAACAACTGCCGGACCGCAACAATGGCTTACGCCAGAGTCGGTCGATGAACTTTGCGAAATTATGCGCAGCCACCCGGAGCAAGAAATTCGCCTCGTGCATGGGAACACGTCCTATGGCATCTACCCGGAGGAGTATCACACGGCGGACGTGTTGGTCGACATTCGGTTTATCGCCGAGTTATACGGCAGCAGCGTCGAAGCCGATCAGGTGACGGTCGGCGCAGCGATCACCTACGGCGAACTGATCGAGGTGCTCGAGAGCGCGATGACGCCGGGCGTCGACTTCGAGCCCACGCGAATCGGTGCCACACACTTCATGGCCGAGCGGACGGCCGGCCGAATCGTACGCAACGCCGCCACGCTGGGCGGCAATACAATGCTGGTGCTCAAGCACATCTACGAGGGCGAGCCGTTCCCGTCCGACGCTCTCACGGCGCTCGACGCCATCGACGCGCGGATCGAATTCATTCGCGCTTCGACCGGGGCGCGAGAGACGCTCAGCGTGCGCGAACTTGTCGCCGCCATCGTTGACGACAAATCGCAGGCCGACAAATTGCGGGCCGACGACATCGTGCTGATCCGCTACTTTCTGCCCCGCGGCTGTGAAGACGACATCGTGTTGCCGCAGAAGGTCGCGCTGCGTGAAGTTAATTCGCACAGCATCGTCAACACCACGTCACGGCTGACCGTCGACTGTCAACTTGTCGTCCATGACGTCGCGCTGGTGTTCGGCGGCATCGCGCCGTTTCCATGGCGTGCGTCGCAAACCGAAGGGCAAATGCGCGGTCAGCCGCTTTCATTGGCCGCCGTTCCCGCTTTGGCGCAGATCCTAGAGCAGGAAATTGACGCCGAACTAAAAAAATGGGCGGGGCGCATGGCCCCGTTGCCGTCGGAGGGCATCACCGACGAGTACCGCGAGCAACTCGCCGTGTCCTTCTTGTACAAGACGGTCGTGAACGCGTTGTTGCTGCGCACGCCCGATTCGGTCCCCGAAGACGTGCGGTCTAGCGGCGAGGTCACGTGGGGCCGCTGGCCGGTCAGCGACGGCCGCCAGTTCTATAAGAATCAAAGTTACAAAGCGCCCGTTTCGCAGCCCTACATCAAACTGATGGCGATGTACCAGGCTTCGGGCCAAGTCCACTACACACACGAACTGCAGTTGCCGCCGCTGGCAGTCAACGCGGCGTTCGTGCAGAGCCGCCGTGCATTGGCGGATTATTTCTACGTCCGGCCGGGAACGAATGAGCGGATCGATGCGGACGAGTTGCGGGCGGTCTTGAGCGAGCAATTCGACTCGTTCATCGACCTGATCACGTACGAGGAAATCCCGCCGCACGGCATCAACATGCAAGGCATGGGCGGCGACCAGCCGCTGTTCGCCGTGGACCGCGTCAGTTACGTCGGACAAGCCATCTCGCTGGTGATCGCTCGTTCGGAACTACAGGCACAGAACATCGCCAAATTCGTGACCGAGAAGTGCGTCGGCTACGGACCGGTCGATTGGCCCGAGCCGTGGAACAAGCCGATCTTGTCAATTGACGACGCGATCCGCCTCGGCAGCATCTTTCCGGATTGTCCGCAGTCGGCGCCGTGGGTTTCGCACATCTGGCGGATCACGCGGCCCGCCAGCAATCTCGCTTGGACGACGGACAAAGACCCGCTCGACAAAGAGATCGTTTCGCGCGCAGCACTCGTCGATAACGTCCCCTGCACGATCATCGAAAACACGCAGACCACCGGCGGGCAGGTGCATTTCTACATGGAGACGCAGGCCTGCGTCGCCCAACCGATCGATGGCGAGCGGATGCTCGTGCACCCGTCGTCGCAAAGCCCGATGGAAATGCACAGCACGGTGGCCATGACTTTGGGCGTCGAATACAACCAGATCGACATCGACATTCACCAACTCGGCGGCGCGTACGGCGGCAAGACCGAGCAGGCAAAGTTTGTGGCGGGACCCACTGCAGTGGCCGCGATGCATTGCGACCGGCCCGTGCGGCTGGTCATGCCGCGCGACGAAGACACCAGCATGATCGGTAAGCGGCACCCGTACTACGGCCAGTACCAGATTGCGATCGACCGGGACGGGATCATTCACGGCCTCGAAAACAAGATGTGGGGCGACGGCGGCGCTTTTTATGATTGCTCGTTTATCGTCTCCAACTGCATTCAAACGCGCGCGGACAACGCCTATCGCGTGCGCAATTTCCAAAGCCAGATCGACGTCTGCCGCACGAACACGGCGCCGAACACGGCCATGCGGGCCTTTGGCGACGTGCAGTGCATGCTGATCGTCGAAAACGCCATCGACGACGCGGCGTTTTCGATCGGCATGAGCGCGGAGGAAGTCCGCGAAAAGAACATGTACCAGCGCGGCGACGTCACGCCGTTCGGACAGGCGTTATCCTATTGCTACATGCGCGAGGTCTGGGAGTATCTAAAGAAAGTATCGAAGTACGATGAAAAGCTGTGCCAGGTGAACGAATTCAACGCCCGCAACAAGTGGCGCAAGCGCGGGATCTCGATGATCCCCGTCAAGTACGGTTCGGGCTACAACCTCGTGCAACTCGAACAAGCTGTCGCCGTGATTGCGGTTTTCTCCGGCGACGGCAGCGTGGTCATCCATCAGGGCGGCGTCGACATGGGCCAAGGAATGATGACCAAGTGCGAGCAGGTCGCCTCGTACATCCTGAACGTGCCGATGGAACTGATCCACATCGAAGGACCGCGGACCAGCGTGACACCGAATCCGACCAGCACGGGCGGCTCGACGGGCACCGCCTACAACGGCGAGGCGGTGAAACAGGCCTGCCAAGAACTGCGCAAAAGACTGACGGAGTTCGGCTATGAGATGTTGAAGGACAACGGCAACGAATGGTGCCACAAGCAAGGCATCGACTTTTGGAACTTTGGCGAAAAAGGCTGGGCGGCCGAAACCGATCAGCCCAACGGTCAGGCCAAGCTGGTCTGGCAAAACCTGGTCCAAATGGCCTATGCGAAACGAGTCAGCCTGGTCCAGCACTTCACGGCAAAAATCCAGGGCGGCACGACGCCCGTGCCCAATACGACTTACAAATCGAAAGACCAACAGCCACAGATTCCCGGCATCGAGTTGGCGGATGTGCCGGTGACCGGCGGGGCGTTCGATTCGTTCGTCGGCTTCACCTATTCGGCGGCTTGCTCGGTGGTGGAACTCGACGTGCTCACCGGCGAAGTCAAGGTGCTCAGTTCCGACATCTGCTACGACATGGGTTGGAGTCTCAATCCGGCCCTCGACATCGGGCAAGTGGAAGGCGCGTTTGTCCAGGGAATGGGCTACGTGCTGACCGAACATCTCGTCTTTCAGCCCGATGGCGACGAAATAGGCCGGCTGAACACCCTCAACACGTGGCGCTATAAACCGCCGGCCACGACCACGATTCCGCTGGAAATGAACGTGTACTTGTTCCCGCGGGATTTAGCCGCCAGCGTGCCGGACGACCCCAACGATCTGCTGTCGGCTAAGGAAGTGGGCGAGCCGCCGCTGGTGCTCTCAACCACCGTCTTCTTCGCGCTGAAAGCGGCCATTCGAGCGTCGCGGCTGGAGCGCCAGCTTCCCGGCTTGTTTCGCCTGGACGCCCCTGCCACCGTGCAGGAAGTACGGCGCGCCTGCGAAGTCCGCACCAACCAACTGTAGGTGGACCACCAATTATCAACTCTACGGCACATCGATTTGGTCGGCCCGCACTTGAGGGTGAACATCGACGTGGAAACCTGGCGGCGCGGCACAGTACCCTCAACCGAAGACAGCGACAAGACACACACCACCACCGACATCCTATATATCAACCTGAGCCGGCTCGGCGTGAACTACGAATGGCATTACACCAAGGATCACGCCAAGTGGGCCGTGTCGGAAACGGACGATTGGGTGTGTGTCGCGGACATCAGCCGCCAAGTGTCGCAGGAAAAACGCGGCGGCGGCACGATCTGTTTCCGCAACAAAGCGCTTTGGAAAAGCCTCTCCCTGATTGAGCAACTGAAACCATAGACGGCGGTCAAGCTCCACGATACGCTTGCGCCTAAAAAGAGCCGCTCGACTGCACGCCAGAGATTCGCTCAGTCGAGCAACGAACCTGTGGCGAGCGGCCGAGCGGCGCGGGTCGAGGGGACGGCGATTGGAATCTGGCTCTAGACCATGTCCTTCAGCGCCTTCAGCGGACGCACCTTGACCACCTTGCGGGCGGGCTTGGCGGGTACGTCCATCAGTTCGCCGGGCTTGAATGGATTCGGCACGCCCTTTTTCGCAGGTTGCGCCGGCTTGTGCTGCACCACGATCTTGCACAGACCGGGGATCGCGAACTGGCCGGGGCCTTTCTTGCCAATCGACTTTTGGACTTCGCCAGCCAACGCGTCAAAGACTGCTGCGACATCCTTCTTCGACAGGTTGGTGGCCGTGGCAATGTTGTTGAGGATCTCGGTCTTCGTGGCGGCCTTCTTCTTGACTTCGCTGGACATTGGGGATCACCCTCCTTGTGAGCTAAAGCGGAATGAATTGTTACGTCCGTCCGCACATGCGGAACGCGATGATTAGATACATTTGCCGTAGAAAAGCAACCCAAGAGTACCGAAAAACTCGAAGAAATCGGCAAGATTGACGCAATCCGCAAGGTCGGATCCGCGACCGGCAGCTTCCAAGACTCGCCGCTGCTCGGCGCTTTCACCGGGATTTTTGCCACGAAGAGAATTGGCGAGCGGCAGTGCCACAAGTCCGGCCCGATCGTAGGCGTCGGTCCGGAGCTTTCTTGCTTAGTCAGGCGCACTTCTGTAAGATATTCTAGCATAAAAGGTTAGGTGGAACGTTTGACGTGTGTCGCCAGCAGGCGTAGAAGAGTATGGCGACGTTGTGCCCACACTTGGGTCGTTGAACATAGGATGGCTCGAGGCCCACTAAGAACGGGCGGCGAGGGCATGCACATTTCAGGTGAAGGACGTGAACAATGAGAGTTGAAACGAATCGATTGGTTTGGCTGGTGAAGATAATGGCGGCGATTTTCGCATGCACATTGCTCGCGGGCATCGCGCGGGCACAGTTCACGGTCACGAACCAATCCGGTCAGACGCTGCTGAATGTCTTTCCGCCTGCGCCGCGCGAACTGAAGTTGCGTTTGTCGCACGCCAGCAAAGCACTGGAGGAGCAGCGGTACAGCGACGCGGTGGCCGAGCTTGGTTCGTTGCTCGTCACACCCGAAGCGGAAGACTACTTCATTGGTCCGCTGAACGAAGAAGGCACGCAGACCAGCTTGAAGGTCGAGGCCCAGCGTCTGCTGGGCGCCATGCCGAAGCAAGGCCGCGAGTCGTATGAGATTCAATTCGGCGCTGATGCCCGCGCGGAACTCGACGGGGCCATCTCTGAAGGCGACGTCCGCAAACTGACCGAAGTCACGCGCAAGTACTTTCACACCGCGGCCGGTTACGAAGCCACGATGTTGCTCGGCCGGTATCAGCTCGACATGGGCCGTCCGCTGGCCGGCGCGCTGTGCTTCAAGCGTCTAGCCGACACGTCTCATGCATCGGCACAGTTCGATCCGGAGTTGTCGATGCTGCTGGCCACGTGCTGGTTATATGCCAACATGCCGGACAAGGCGGAAGAGACACTGGTGGCATTGAAGTCGCGCCAGCCGCAGGCCAAGATCCGCGTAGGCGATCGCAACGTGACCTTGTTCGACGAGCCGCAACAAGCATTGGTCTGGATCGAAGGTCTCATCGGTGCTCATCAGCCGTTCCAATCGGTCGAAGCGGCGCAGTGGGTGATGTTCCGCGGCAATGCCACTCGCAATTCGCGCAGCGCCGGCAGCATGCCGTTGGCTTCCAGCCCGCGCTGGATCGTGCCAGTGGTCAACGAGCCGACAGACGAGAAGCAAGTCGACCAACTGGCAAAGAAATATCTGGACCGTGACTTGGCGGCGCTGCCCGGCGTGCATCCGCTGGCGGTGGCCAACACGGTATTGATGCGCACGCCCCACGGCATGATCGCCGTGAACTTTGAAAACGGCAAACGGATTTGGGAGTTCCCGTGGGATAATGACGTCGAACAGATGTCGCGGGCTCCCAACAACACGTCGGTGGCGGGCCAATTCTCGCCACGCGAAAGCGAACTGAATCAGCGGTTGTGGGAAGACGCGACCTACGGCCAGATCAGCAGCAACGGCGAATCTGTGTTCGTGATCGACGACCTTGGCTACGCGATGCCCAATCTGTATCCCGGCCAAATCATGATTGGCGCCGGAGGCATTCAGCGCGTGAACCCCGGCTGGCCGAAATCGTACAACGAACTGGTCGCGGTCGATCTGAAAACCGAGGGCAAATTGCGTTGGAAGGTCGGCGGCAGAGACGGTGGCGACGAGCCGAAACTGGCCGGCATGTTTTTCTTGGGCGCGCCGTTGCCGTTGTTCGGTCAGTTGTTCGTGCTGGCGGAGATAAATAGTGAAGTGCGGCTGGTCGTGCTCGACGCAAATACTGGCCGGCAACAGTGGTCACAGCAACTGGCTCACCTCGACACCCGCACCATCCTGTACGACAGCGGCCGGCGTTTGGCCGGCGCCACGCCGTCGTTCGCCGACGGCGTGCTGGTGTGTCCGACCTCGGCCGGCGCGGTCGTGGCG
>JBGTKH010000590.1:0-4719 GCA_041744735.1 Pirellulaceae bacterium
TTGCGTATTGTCGCAAAAATCGCGCGCCGTATCTGCGGGGACGGAGGAGTCGTCTCCTCAAGCTCGGCGAGACGGCACCGGAGCCGCCTCCTCCGGCAGATACGGCAGGGACTGGAATGCTATAAGCTTGCGTTTCTGGGATGAAATCGGATTGGCAAGCAGGATGCTTACCCCACTTTTTGACTTTAACGAAGCACTAGTGCTTTGTCACAGCGAAAAATTCGGGTGGCCGGGGTCGAGTCTTCGAGCCCCCGGATGCCTGTTGTGCTGGGGGCTCGACGACTCGACCCCAGCCACCCAAACCGTGACAAAGCACAAGTGTTGCAGCGCGACGGAATCCCTCCTCTACCAGCGCCGTTTTGGCGAACTTCGCGCACTTGTCTGGAAACATTGTGTTCCAAGTGCCGCGAGCGTAGAATCACATGCGCTGGACAGTGTCCCACCGCCACAATTTCTTTGTCGCGCCGCCGTTGCCAGCATCTACGCGGAGGTTTCGATGTCACGGCGAAACACAGAGCATCGTCTCGGCTTTACGCTCGTCGAATTGTTGGTGGTGATTGCCATCATCGGAATTCTGGTCGCGCTGCTCTTGCCCGCGGTCCAGTCGGCGCGGGAGGCGGCGCGGCGCGCGCAGTGCACGAATCACATCAAGCAACTTGCGCTGGCCCTGCACAATCACCACGACATACGCGGCCGTTTCCCACACGGCAATTACAACTACCTGGATAGCACCGGCAGCACACCGGCGCCGTACAACAATCGCCAGGATCGCCGCTGTTGGATGCAAGACACACTGCCGTATCTCGAACAACAGCCGCTGTACGAAGAGTTCGAAACCTACATGCAGACGAATAACAGTGCGCTGGGCTTTCCCAATTTGCACGTGGTGATTCCGACGCTGCGCTGCCCGTCGGATCCGATTAACAAGAAGCTGCGTACGTTTTGGGGCGGCATCGGCACGCCCACGCAAGGTTTTTCAGGCAATCTGGTCGTGTGTGCCGGTAACGATTACTTCAACGCCGGCGGCGCCACCAACAGCGCCGATCTGAACGGCATCTTTTTCGCAATCTCGCGCACTCGCCTCACGGATATCACCGACGGCACTTCCAACACGGCGATGGTCAGCGAGATCATCCTCAGCCCCGACACCGGGTCGCACGACATCCGCGGCCGTTATTACAATCCCGCGCACGGCGGCGTCTTATTCAGCACGCGCATCCCGCCCAACACGATGGTGCCCGATCAATTCAATTGGTGTTCGTCCAGTCCCGTGCCGCGCGCTCCGTGCATCTGGACCGGCACGAACATGTTTGTCTCGCCGCGCAGCTATCATCCGGGCCTTGTCAACCTAGGCATGGCCGACGGGTCGGTTCGCACCATCTCGAACAACGTCAACGCGGCGGCGTTTCGAGACATCGGCAGCCGCAACGGCGGCGAATCTGTCAATTCTCTCTAATATGAAACTTTGCAAATATTTGGTGTGCCTCGGCTTGCTGGTCATGGTCGTCGCCGGCTGTGGTCCGTCGGGGCCAGTCACTTATCCGGTCTCAGGCACCGTGACCTGGGAGGGCAATCCGCTGGCCGAAGGCCAAATCGTGTTCACGCCCGTCGATGGTTCCATCGCTCCCGACGCGGGCACGATCACCAACGGCACCTTCAACTTCCAAGCCCAAGCCGGCTCGAAGCGCGTGGAAATCTACGCCACCCGCGAGTCCGGCCCGCCCGACCCCGTGATGAACATGCCGCCCAAGGAACAATACATCCCCGCGCGCTACAACGCCGAAAGTATCTTGACTGCCGAGGTGACCAAAGGCGGCGTCAGCGATTTAAAATTCGACCTCACGCCCGTCGTGCAAAACTGATTTGATTCTTGAGAAAAATCGACGGGGGCTCCGGTCGATGGCATGATTTGCACTCCCGAAGAACTACTTGTCAGACTTTTTTGCCGGTTCTGGCTTTCGGTCAGAGGGCTTTTGCGGGGCAAACGTCTGCAGCAGCTTCTTGTGCTCCGTCATGGCCCTTTCCAGTTCTTCCGTAATCGTGCCGCAACAGGTCATGATTTGGTCGGGCTTGCAGTCGCCATGGCATTCCGCATGCAGTTGCTTGTAATGCTCGGAAGCTTTCACCAAATGCTGGTCGATCGCGTCCAGCGTTGCCAGAATCTCCTTGTCGTCCGCAGCATCTCGAATTCGCGCGAACTCTTTCTTTGCGGCCTCAAGGTTGCGGCCAAGTTCAGCCGCCTCCGACTTAGCCGCGTCCGGGGCAATCGTCTTTGCGTTATCGGCGTACGCGTTGAGACCCCTGGAGTAATCGGCGGCATGGCGCAGTCGGCGCCCGGCCGACTGGTTCGACCAAAACGGGCTGTAGTCGCCTTGGATTTTCCAACCGGCGGATTTCTGCGCCGTCGCGACCGACGGGGCAAACGTCGTGGCGATCACCAGCATCGCCGCAAGGACACTCATCATCAATGTTCGTGGATAACGCATCGGACATCCTCCTAGAAGAATTGGGAAACTGATATTGCCTGCCACTCAGCAGGTAACGACCGATTAGATGCAGCGTGCGACGGTGTTCTTCACGAAAAAATCTGTGACGCAATCGCACATGTGTGTGCGGATATGCGCGAGATGAGCGAGTTGGTTGGCTCCCATGTTGTTCTTCCTTTGGGGAAAAACGCGACTTTTTCGGCGGCTGTGCCTACAATCTCCTTTTTGGCGCAAAAGATGCGAAAATGGTCCGAATGAAAAGTCCAAGCTCGAGTTCCTCCTCCAAGGCGCGTCAAATGGCTACCACGTTCGCTCAACCAATGACTGCTGGAATGTCTGACACCTCGCGAAGAAACACGCACTGCTCCGCATCTAATGCCGGTAGAGAGGAGACATGCCGGACAGACGGCGACTCGCTCGCGGTGGTTGTGGCGGCTTGCCAAAATGGCGACCGCGCGGCACAGCGGCAGCTTTACGATGCGTGTCACCAGAGCGTCTTTGGCTTGGCGGTGCGGATGGTGGGCCTGCAAGACGCCGCGGATGTGACTCAGCACGTTTTCTTGCAAGCGTTTCGCTCGATCGGCCAGTTCAACGGGCGGTCGCGCTTCGAGACGTGGCTGTACCGGCTGGCCGTGAACGAGTCGCTGCAGCATCTGCGACGCAACCGGAGATGGCGGCATCAGGGCCTCGATTGGGAGCCGATGGACGAATCGCATCATGGAAACGACGCCGAACGCAAAGAGCTTTTGGAACAAGCGCTCGCGCGCATCGATCCGGAACTGCGTTCCATCTTTCTGCTCCGCGAAGTCGAGGGGTTGTCGTACCGTGAGATCGCCGAGGCGCTGGCGATTCCCGAAGGAACCGTCGGATCGCGGCTGAATCGGGCGCGGCGCGAGTTGAAGCAACATCTTTCTGACCTTGGTTTTGAGCTATAGTGACGAGCTATCGGTCTGTCGGTCAGATAGTGATTTGCTCGGCCCCACGAAGTGCGTGAACCCAAAGACATGGATTGCTCCGAAGTGAAACAACTGCTGTCGGCCTATTACGACGACGAGCTATCGTCCGGCCAGCGGACCGCGGTGGCGGAACACTTGGCAGGTTGCGACGATTGTGCGCGCGAACTCGAAGGATTCCGAAATCTCTCCACCCTGGCTGAAGGGTTGGCTCACCCAGAACCGCCCACGCACATTTGGCAACAGCTTGAGGAACAACTTGATGGCGACGACGCTCGTTCAACCGCAAGCCCAGCGGGCCGCGTTCGCGATGACGCTGTGAACACACGGCCCGCTGGGCCTGCGGTTAGACGGTGGGGATGGACGAGAAAACCTGTCGTGCGATTCGGCCTGGCAATGGCAGCAGCGGTCCTCATAGCGGTTGGATGGCTGAGTTCTGCGAATTGGTTCAAGCATGACGCTGACCACCAGATAGCCGCCGTTTTCGGAGCGTATCTTGAGGAGTTCCGTCGCGATCCTCACGCGGCTCAACAGATCCTCCTCACGAAGTATGAAGGCCAGGCGGTAGACGCCGAGCAAGCGATACACACCCTTGGCTATCGCCCCGTCGTCGCGAACGGAATGCCTGAAGGTTACTCGGTCGAATCCACCTACGTGATAAAAATGCCTTGCTGCATTTGCGTGCAATGTCTCTGCAAGCGTAGCGACGGGACGACGATCGCGATTTTTGAGCACGACGACGAAGAACCCGATTGGTTTGGCGATCGACCGGAAACCGAGGCCATCTGCAACGGAAAGCGGTGCAGTATAGTTGACTTGGGCGACAGGATCGCGGCCACTTGGCGGCACGACAAACGGCACATTACGGTCGTCGGCATGCGCGACACCGCGGAAGTCGACCGTCTGGTCGCGTGGTTTGACGACTGAAGTTCACACCGATACCCGCTCGACGAACATATCGCTACGCCCTGCTGATCGCTATTTGCATAGCCGGTTTGTTGCCGATTTCGGCGGCGGCCGGCGAGTCCGAGAAAAAGCCGGCGTCGAACTCCAATGCGCTCGTCAAGGAGTACAAGGACAAGTTGACGTTCTCGTGCAGCACGTTTTGGCCAACGTGGGGGCCGGAGTGGGCCTTCGACGGCGATCCGCTGACGAGTTGGTTCACCGCGCGCGGCGATGCGGCGGCGTTTGGGACGAAGCTGTGGGTGGCCGTGCAGTTTCCGCACCCGGTGACCGTCGAGCGCGTGACCGTGCTGGCCAACCGCGAACCGCCGTGGCAG
>JBGTKH010000591.1:0-4783 GCA_041744735.1 Pirellulaceae bacterium
GCGCGTCGGTCAGCAGCGCGTACACGATCACAAACGCAGCAGCCGCCAGCAGCGTCCAACGGCGCGAAAGCAGGCCGGCACGTTCGGCCAACCAGAAAAAGCAGACCAAGATTCCAATGTGCAATCCTGAGATCGCAAGCAAGTGAACCGTGCCCGTGGTCACGAAGCTGTCCGTGCGTTCGCGATTGAGTTGCTCGCGGGCTCCAAGCAACACGGCGGCGGCCAGCCCGGCACGCTGATGATGCACGCGCCGCCAAAGTAGCGCGTTGCCGCGTTCTCGCATTTCGGCCAGCACGCGCCGCAGACTCCACCATGATCCCGGCTCGGTGACGCTCACGGCATTCGGCGCGTCGCCATGCAACTGGCACAGCGTGCGATGCGTACGCTGGTACTCGGCAAAGTTGAACTCGCCCGGATTCTGCGGCGGCGATGGTGCGGACATGATGGCGAAAACCTTCAACCGGTCACCGCAGCGGACGTTCGTCACGCGACCGTCAACCATGAGACTGGCCATTCCTGACACTGGCTGCCAGTCGACTCCGTCGCGCACGCCCGTCAGCCACAGAGTGATTTGTGACTTCTCGGAAGCTGGAATCGTCCGCAACGGATTCGGCGGCGGTGCGGGGACATGCCGCGGGCCGCTGAGTGCCACCGCCTCGACACACGCGGGCTGCGAGTGCTCGTGCGCGTAGCGTCCCACCTCGTCGCTGCGGAACAGGTGCCAATGAAAATGATGCCACGCCGCGCCGGTCGCCGTAATCGAAACGAGCAGCAAGCTGGCCGCCAGTCGCTCGCTGCCCCGCCACCAAGCAATCATCCACAGCGCCCACACGCTTGCCGCTACAATCCACCACTCGGAGATCGCGCGCGGCACGTAGCGATCGCCGACGATTCCTGCTGCGAAGGCCAACAAGATGATCACCAGCGGCTGATAGCGCGTCGACGCAGCCGGGCGAACCGAACTGGCAGTGGAAGCAGCGGCCATACCGCGAGCCCAGAACCAAGACAAAGGACTGACACGCGACACCACGAAAGCCACAGTCTATCGGCTTTCTCCGCTCGAATCCAGAACAAGGGCTAGATGATCAATGAGCGGCCCATTACAGTTGACTCGACATGACCGAAGCCTGCGACAGCCCAAGCCACAACCAACGCCCCATGCAAAGAACTCGGCTGACAATTGGCAGTTGCCTGATGGCCGCAACAGGGATCGCGCTGGCGGGTTGTCCGGCGGAGCCTGTGACCGTGGCTCAAACCGAGGAGGAATACAAACTGACTTACCCCGAAACTCACCGCGACGACCTGGTGGATGATTATCATGGAACGAAAGTGGCCGACCCATATCGTTGGCTGGAAGATCCCGATAGCCCCGAAACGGCTGCGTGGGTCGCCGCACAGAACAGAGTCACGTTCGGCTATTTAGAGCGAATCGCCGCTCGCGATCGAATTCGGCAGCGGCTGACGAAGCTGTGGGATTACGAACGCTTCGGTTTGCCGCAGTCGCGCGGAGGCCGATACTTTTTCACTCGTAACGACGGCCTGCAAAATCAAAGCGTGTTGTATGTGGCGGACCGATTAGACGCCGCACCGCGAGTGCTCTTGGACCCAAACGAATTGTCGAACGACGGCACCGTGGATCTGGCGGGTTGGCAATTGAGCGACGACGGCAAGATTCTGGCCTACGGTTTGTCGGCGGCTGGTTCCGACTGGAAAGAGTGGAAGCTGTTGGAGGTCGATACGGGCCGCGAATTGCTGGACCATTTGCGCTGGATCAAATTCTCCGGCGTCTCGTGGACGCCCGACGGCAAAGGCCTCTTTTACAGCCGTTACGACGAGCCGCAGCCGGGCGAAGAATTCACGGCAGCGAATTACTATCAGAAGCTGTACTTTCATCGGCTCGGCGAGCCGCAGCACCGCGATACGCTGATCTACGAGCGACCCGACGAGAAAGAGTGGGGCTTCGGCGGCGAGGTGACCGAAGATGGCCGCTACCTAATCATCAGCGTGTGGCGCGGCACCGAACGAAAGAACCAGATTTTCTACAAAGAACTGCAAGCGTCCGATTCAAAAGTGGTTGAGTTGATCGCGGGCTTCGACGCCGAGTACGAATTTCTTGGTAATGACGGGCCGGTGTTTTGGCTGCTGACTGATCTCAACGCGCCGCTGCGACGTGTGATCGCGGTCGACGCGTCGAACCCCATCCGCGATCAGTGGCGTGAAGTAATCCCTCAGTCCGAACAAGTGCTGGAGGGCGCCGGCTTAGTCGGTGATCGCTTCTTCTGCACGTATTTGCAAGACGCGCATTCGGCGGTCAAGGTGTTTGACCTCAACGGCCGGCATGTGCGCGACGTCGATCTGCCGGGCATCGGATCGGTCGGCGGGTTTGGCGGCCGGCGCAGCGACACGGAGACGTTTTACGCCTTCACAAATTTTACAACTCCCGCGGCCGTTTATCGCTACGATGTACAGACCGGCGAGAGCAGTGTGTTTCGCAGTCCGCAGGTTGCCTTCAATTCCGCCGATTATGAAACCAAGCAAGTCTTCTACGAAAGCAGCGATGGCACGCGTGTGCCGATGTTCATCACGCACCGGCGCGGACTTCAACTCGACGGCACTCACCCGACGATGCTTTATGGCTATGGCGGATTCAACATTTCGCTGACGCCGGGCTTCTCGGTCGGCAACGTCGTGTGGTTGGAGATGGGCGGGGTGTACGCGGTGCCCAATCTTCGCGGCGGCGGCGAATACGGCCGCGCGTGGCACGAAGCCGGCATGAAACAGAACAAGCAAAAAGTGTTCGACGACTTTCTGGCTGCGGCCCAGTGGCTGATCGACAACAAATACACCAGCCCCGCGAAGCTGGCGATCCGCGGCGGCAGTAACGGCGGGCTGTTGGTCGGCGCCGCGATGACTCAGCGCCCCGATCTGTTCGCCGCTGCTCAACCGACCGTCGGTGTGCTCGACATGCTTCGTTATCACAAATTCACGATCGGCTGGGCGTGGGTCTCGGAATACGGCTCGGCCGATGATCCTGACGAATTTCAAACGCTGAGGGCGTACTCGCCGTTACACAATCTCAAACACGGCTCGCACTACCCCGCGACGCTGATCACCACCGCCGACCACGACGACCGCGTTGTGCCGGCTCACAGTTTCAAATTCGCCGCCGCGCTGCAATCCGCGCAGGGGAACAATGCCCCCGTGCTGATCCGCATCGAAACCCGCGCCGGCCACGGCGCCGGCAAGCCCACCACGAAACAAATCGAAGAAGCCGCAGACGTGCTGGCGTTCCTGGCCTCGGTCCTTGACGTTGTCGATCAATCCGACTGAAGAATCGCGCTCTCCGCGCCAGTCGTTTAACCGCTAGCTGCGGATCGCGAACTCAATCGTACCTTGTCCGAACTTCTGCGCTTTGACGTCTTCGATCGTCAGGTGCAGTGTGTACGTGCCTGGGAAAATGGTTTTGGGCAAGTACATGCGATAGGGGATGTAGAAATCGCGGCGGCGGTTGCGGCAGACTTCTCGTTCCAGCGGGAACGAGTGATCGGCGATGCGGTGTCCGCGGTTGTCGAAGATCTGATAGCTGCCCTGCAACTGCGTTTCGTAACCCTGTGGCTGCTGCTCGACGGCAAAGTTATCGACCTCGACGTACAGCAGCACTTCCTGACTCGGCTGGAACTCGTACTTCGCGAATTCGGAGAATCGCCCGTAACTGTCCACGCGCGTGCAGAACGTCAAGTTGCGCACGTCCAGTGTGCCGGCCGCTGCTAGATGATCCACCGCGTCGCGCAAATGCCGCAGTGCCAGTGCCGCGCGGCGATCGGCCAACGGAACGGACTTGGCGTCCAGCGAAACGTTTAAGCTGTGTAGCTGATGCTTCCAGTACTCGCGTGCAGGTTCGGACAATTGCGAGATCGGCTTCACCGCGTCCTGCCGCCGGTCCGCAATCACGTACAGCAGCCGCAGGTGTGCTTCCGATCGCGTTCGCTCATCGCCGTCCGCAGTTGAGTCGCGCAGGTCGTGCTCGAGTGACTCGATGAGCCTGGCAAGTTGCTCATCCCGCGACGCCGGCTGCAGAATCTCGGTCGGCGTGTTGCCCAAATAAGTTGCCGCTTTCACATTGCGGTCGGATTCTGCGACGGGCGTGACAGTGCTCGGCGTCGTCGTGGATGGATAGGTTGGCGTGGAGTTGCGATCCGAGAATTCCGACGTGTTCCCCTGGAGATGTTCATTCACAACGACGCGCGGGGATACGGCTTGTGTCATGTAGGGATTTTCGATCGTCCCTGGCGGATATGTAAACTGCTGCTCGCTGATTGGCGGTAACTTGGTGAATCGACTGTCGGCGTGTGATTCGCGTTGATGCTCGTCGGCCGGAACTGGTGCAGCGGTGTAATCCGTCGCGCTGCTCTTTGCCGGTTCGAGGACGGCAACTTTCTGCATCGCCTTGCGTTTGCGGTAGTCCAGCTCCGCTTCCAACCGCTGCATCAACAGCGACCGGGCCACCGGATCCTGCTCCTGCATGGCTTCCTTGAACACCTCGTAGAACTGCGGGTCCACTTGCTCCATGAACATCAGCCGCTGTTCGACGTTCCCTGATGATTTGTCAGCCGAAGCAGGGTCGTGACTCGAAAGCTGCAGGCGTACAGGCGGCTCGCTTGCCGCGTCGTGTTGCTGCAGTGCCGCAGCGAGATTCACATTTTTAGGATCGTTCGCCGCAGGTTGCGAAGTGCTTACCGACGAAACTGCAGCGACTTCGGCCGCGTCTGGCTGGCTCGCCAAA
>JBGTKH010000592.1:0-8176 GCA_041744735.1 Pirellulaceae bacterium
CGTCGGAGGCGATGAAACGGGGGTCGCCCGGTGCGAGAAAGACGCACGCCGGTAAATATGGAGAATTAACTCCATCGCGACAACGGGGAGGCGGTGGCTGGATTAACCCTCCAGCCTCCGCTTTACCCACTCAGACTTTGGGGCAAAGCAAGTCAGTGCGTCCAAAGTCTGGCGACTTCGGCTACGTTCACGCTTTGTGGATTTTTTCGCGGCCGAGATGCACGTGGCGAGTGGCATTGCGTGTGTCCACGACCAGCCGCGCGTGCCGCACGATGAAATCATAGTCGTACGCCGAATGATCGGTCACGATGAGCACGCAATCCTGCGCGGCCAGATAGTCGGCCGTCAACGGGCTGCTGACCAGCGGCGGCACGTTGAAGCTGCGCATCGACGGCAGAGTTGGAATGTGCGGGTCGTTGTAGCTAAGCAGGGCACCGGCGTCTTCTAGCAGCTCGATCAAACGAAAGGCTGGGCTTTCGCGCGGATCGTCGATGTCCTTCTTATAGGCCACGCCGAGAATCGCAACGCGGCTGCCGGCAAGCGGCCGATTCACTTCGCCCAACGCGTCCGTCAATCGATTGATCACGTACTGAGGCATCGCGGAATTGATCTCGCCGGCCAGTTCGATGAACCGCGTCTCAGCGCCGTGCTGTCGCGCCAGCCAGCTCAGATAAAACGGATCGATCGGAATGCAATGGCCGCCCAGTCCCGGTCCGGGATAAAACGGTTGAAAGCCAAAGGGTTTCGTCTTGGCCGCCTCGATTACCTCCCAAATGTCGACGCCCAAGCGACCCAGCAACATCTTCAATTCATTGACCAACGCGATGTTGACGGCGCGATAGGTGTTTTCCAGAATCTTGCAAGCCTCGGCTGCTTCGCAACTCGACACGGGCACCGTGCGCACGACAACCTGCGAGTACAGGGCGTCCGCCAATTGCAAACTGAGCGGATCGAGACCGCCGATAACTTTTGGAATCTTGTCGGCCGAGTAATCCGGGTTGCCGGGGTCTTCGCGCTCGGGACTGTACGCCAAGAAATAATCCTCGCCGACTTTCATGCCGGACTCGGCGAAGATCGGCATCATCACGTTGCGAGTCGTGCCTGGATAAGTTGTACTTTCGAGCACGATTAATTGTCCGCGTCGCAGGACCTTAGCAATCTGCCGCGCGGTTTCGGTAACATAGGTCAAATCCGGTTGGCGATGCGGGTCGAGCGGCGTCGGCACGCAAATCAAAATAGCGTCGGGTTCACGCAGCCGCGACATGTCGGAGGTGGGAACAAAACTTCCCTGAGACACGTGCGTTGCGATCCACGGCGACGGAATGTGGCCGATGTAACTTTCGCCGGCCAACAATCGTTCGACTTTGGCTGTATCGACATCGAACCCGATGGTGTGAAAGCCCGCCTCGACCAAGGCTCGCACCAGCGGTAAACCAACATAGCCGAGCCCGACGACGCCGACGGTCGCGCGCTTCTGTTCGATCGCGTCTTTCAGTTCATCCCACATTGGCAGCATGATTTTCGCTGATTTTCTATTGTTTTTGTCGGCCCGTAGGTTGGCGATTGGACTCGCTGCATTTGCTGATCATCGTCGAGCGAGCCGCCGAACGCCAGTCTCCCCACTGGTCATCGGCGCGATTGGCAGCGTACAACTAACGCTCGTTTAACCCATAACCGAAGGCGAGGGAATACCGACCGATAACAAGCCTGCCACAAGGGGTTCCCTCGCCTACGGCTACGGGTTAAACGACTGTTCCGACCGTAACTATCGGCACAACGCACTGAGGTACTTTCAATGACCCATCCCTGGCACGACGTGACTCCCGGCGAGAATTTGCCCAGCAAATTCACCGCGGTGATCGAAATCCCGATGGGGTCGAGCGTCAAGTACGAGCTTGACAAGGAGACGGGGCTGTTACGGGTGGATCGCATTTTGTATTCGGCGGTGTATTATCCCGCGAACTATGGTTTCATTCCGCAAACGCTGGCCGAGGACGAAGACCCGCTGGATGTGCTGGTGCTGTGCCAAGAACAGGTCGCGCCGCTGACACTGGTCGAGGCTCGCACGATCGGCTTGATGACGATGGTCGATAGCGGCAAACGCGATCACAAAATTCTCGCCGTCGCGGTGAACGACCCGGAATATAACGGGTTTCAACAGGCCGACGAATTACCGGTCCATCGCCTGGCGATGCTGCGGCGCTTTTTCCAGGATTACAAAATGCTGGAAGGCAAATCGGTCGAAGTCGACGAATTTCAGGCGGCCGAGACCGCGTACCCGGTCATCGACGACGCCCTGGAACGCTACAGCTCCCAACGCCGCCGCGGCTTTGCCTGAATGTAGGACGGATTGCCAATCCGTCCGCATCGGCTTCCGCGCGCTGTACAATCCGCGTTATTGCCGATGGAAGGATCAAGCGAAACCGGGCGGCTTGCGCCGCACCGCTGGTGCACTACGCAATCCGTTTGTTCGCCAGCGGCAAGGATGCTGTTGTCGTCGAGGTAACGGCTGGCGTCTTGGACGGAGTAAGACTTAGCACAAGGGGCTCTGCAGCGGTATCAACGGGCTCATTGCTCCCGTTCAGCAACTGAATTTGCCCACCGGGCAATATCCGATAACGGTTACCGCGCCACGTGATGCAACTGCCGAAAAGTGAGCTGATGATGCCAAGCCAATTCAAAAGTCCAACCAGTGGACCGGCGTAGACATCGAAGCGCCCCGCCGGCGCTAACTGCTGGGTGTGGGACGAGCACAAGCGGCGGCCAACGTCTTGACGAAACCATGCCCGGACGGACCCCAACCCATAGAGTGCCGCAAAGTTGATCGCCGGCAGCCACCAGTGCGCCCATCCGATGAACGCGCCGCAAATCGCCGCGACGAGACAACCCCACATCGCAATTTGCATAACGCTGGCCGCCAAAAGTGCCAAACACCAACGCGCCGGTGCATAGCGGCGGCCGATCATGTATTGGCGGCGAGTGAATTCAAACATGCCGGCCAGCGTCACGTCGATGGGAGAAACGGCCATGCAGCGCGGTTCGAATTCGGTTTTCAGTCCGGCCGCGTTCAGCACGCGACTGGCCACCAAGTCGTCGCTGAGCGTCCCCAGCCATTTGTCCCGCAGGGCAATCTTGTCGAAGATTTCGCGCCGAATGGCCCAGGAACCGCCCCAAACGAGATTGTAATCGTGCGGGCCCATCAAACCTGCGACCCCGCTGTTGATGCAGTACAGGATTAAATTGGCAGGCGAGTAACGCTGCGGCACGAACCAGCGATAACCCGTCGTCGCGCCCACGCCCGGATCGTGCAGACGAGCGACCAGCGTCGTCAGCCACGTTGAACTCGGACGAGCATCCGAATCGACAAATGTCAAGACCTCGATGTTGGCCGAAAGTTGCTCGGTCGCCACGCGCAAGTTATGCACTTTCTGACCACTCTCTGTGGCTCGGCCGGCGATCACGAGTCGGGAGGGCACGCGGGGGTATTGGTTCATCACGCGGCGGATCGTGGCCGCCGCAGGGTCGTCCTGGCTCTCGACGATGAACACGACTTCATAGTTGTCGTAGTCCTGCTGAAACAGCGACTGCAGGTTTTGCTCCAGTTCCAAATCGGCGCCTTT
Organism: Pirellulaceae bacterium; assembly: GCA_041744735.1. GTDB lineage: Bacteria > Planctomycetota > Planctomycetia > Pirellulales > Pirellulaceae > JBGTKH01. The sequence continues at coordinate 3,621 of JBGTKH010000592.1, forward strand.
ACAGGGAGCAAACAGCGCCACGTGGCGACGGCGGCGCCGCGGCGGGCGCCCGACAGCACTGAGGCGGCTGCGAACGAATCGCCGGCATTCCCAACATTGCAACGTAAGGAGCACGCCGAAGATTAAGGCCAGTCCCGAGAGGGCGGCGAGCGTGATTTGTGTGCCGAATAACACCGCTGGTGTCTCCGTTTGCTGCGCGGCATCCTGACCGACTGGCCGCGCAGCCAATTCGCCGCGAGCGCCTTCAGTCGCAGCGGCGGTAAGGATACCCGCTGTGGGAATTTCGTCCAATTGCACGTTGTGCCGGCCTTTCGATTTGTATCGGTTGCGACGTGTGTGCGAATCAAACGGATTCTTGCGTGCGAGATTGCGCTGGACACGTTCCACCAAATTGCGTTATCCTCGCGCTGCATGTCCATTGATCGCGCCTTCACCGCTAGCACGAGGAACCACCGCATGCGCGCCGCTTGCACGCTGCGATTCGCACTATTCATGGCCGCCCTGCTCGCACTTCCCGGATCGCTAACGGCCCAGAATTTCCGCGTTGAATCGGAAGTTTTTCTGGGCAGTGAGAAAGAGCCGATCGCGGAGAGCCTGACGTTGTTTCATGGCGGCGTGGTGTACGACTTTCTGCTGACAGCGCCTGAGGAAATCTCGGTGTTCGATCCGCTGCGAGGCCGATTCGTGCTGCTCGATCTGACGCGGCGCGTTAAGGCGACGTTGACTTTGGACGACCTGCAAATCGCCACCGAAGCGATCAAGACCGAGGCCGATCCGAAGCAGCAGGATTTCTTTCTCAGACCGCAGTTCGAGCAGAGTTTCGACGTGGACACCGGTTGGCTCACCTTGAACAGTAAGTACATCATTTACCGGACCAAAGGCATCACGCCGAAGGACACGGAAACGGTGGAACGGTATCAGCTTTTCGCCGACTGGTACGCCCGCCTGAACGCCACACGGCCGGGAAATCTGCCGCCGTTTGCCCGCATTGAATTGGATCGGGCGCTGGCTCAGCGGCGGCTCATCCCTGAAGAAGTGGAGCTAACCTTGATGCCGAAAAATCGGCTGCTAGGCCGAAAAATCGAGCTGCGCAGCAAGCATGCGTTCATCTGGGAACTGTCTAAATCGGACCTCAAACGAATTGAAACGGCCGGCCAGTATCTGGCCACGTTCGAGATGGTTAGCTTTCAGCGCTATCGCAATCCAGCCGACGTAGCCGCACGGGCAGGGCGTTAACGCGTTTCGATGTCTCGTAGCGGAATTCGTGAGAATTCAGAAGCTTCACAACTTCGGCTACGGTTCTGAAATTCCCGCCAACGTATCCTTTCGTTTCGACAGTAGCATCTGGCCTGTCGGATGGTTACCATGACTTGGTCTGTGAAGCGACAACGTACGCGCGCCATGCGGTTCGTTGCTGTCTTCGAGTACTGAATCTTGCGCACCATATTTCGACAGGAATTGTTCACCATGACACGCTTGACACTCATCGCCACCGCCTTGCTTGCATCGCTTCCCATCACGCTTCACGCCGCTCAGTTTGATGTCCAACAGGACGAAGACGGCGTAACCGTAAACCTCGATGGTGAACTGTTCACGCGCTACATCAAGAAGTCAGGAGCCAAACCAATTCTCTGGCCCATCATCGGACCGACGGGTAAAGAAATGACTCGCGCCTATCCGATGACGGAAGGTCCTCCGACGGAGAGGAAAGACCACGTGCACCACCGTTCGTTCTTCTTCACCCACGGAAATGTGAACGGCGTCGATTTTTGGAGCGAAGGTGCCGGTCACGGCAACACCGAGCATCGCGAGTTCGTCAAGGTTCAAGGTGGCAACGAAGCAGTGATCGTCACTCGCAACGACTGGGTCAGCGGCGACGGCAGGAAGCAGTGCGAGGATTTGCGAACGCTCACGTTCGGCGCCGACGGCGACTCGCGCTGGATTGACTTTGAGATCACCATCAAAGCCGGTGAGCAGACCGTCAAATTTGGCGACACCAAGGAAGGAACTTTCGGGATTCGCGTAGCTGGTACACTCGATGTCGATGCGAAGAAAGGCGGCAAGATTGTCAACAGCGAGGGGCTCACGGACGGCGCCGCGTGGGGTAAACCCGCTTCCTGGGTCGACTATCACGGCCCGATCGACGGCGAGACATTGGGCATCGCCGTGCTGAATCACCCCAGCAGTTTCCGCTACCCGACGCATTGGCACGTGCGCACCTACGGCTTGTTCGCGGCCAACCCGTTTGGCTTGAAGGATTTCAAGGCGGCTGACGACGGCTCGCACACGCTCAACCCCGGCGAGACTATGACGCTGCGCTATCGCGTCTTATTGCACAAGGGGAACGAAAAGGAAGGCAAGGTGGCGGATGCTTTCGAGGCTTATGCGAAGCAAGCCAACGATGGTGATTAATTGAGAAAATCTCGCCGATTGCTGCCGAAAAACTGTTCCACGCGCCGTCTAGAACGTTCGCAACAAGCGTTCAGTGGCGGAGCCGTCGAAGTGGGAAAACTCGCGATTTTTGGGGCGTTTCTGCGCGTATTAAATATCCCACTTTGCCGATAGTATTCACTATTGGCAAGCACCCCATTTTTCTTATTTGGTGCATGGACGCCAAGTCCTTCATCCTCTCCGATTACCAAGGAGCGACTACCCGTGATGTTGGCAAATCCCCTCCAGATTTCCGACCTGAGCGATTTACGACAATTTGTTTACCAAACGCTTTGCGATCAGAATGATTTCGAACCCGGTGCATTTGAGATTTCCGAGCGGTTTCTTGTGCGGTGTGGAAAGCCCTGTGGGATCTTCTTCTGTCTGCACGGCCCGCGCAGCGTGAAGCTAACAGCCATCTGGGAGACTGACCGCAATACAATCCTTTTCTATGGCTCGACGGGCGAGCGAATGCATAAAACGCAGCTTGCTCACGCGCCGCATCTGGCCTCCGTCACATAGGAATGCGGAGCCGACACGAATGTCGCCACTCATTCCGCTTCGAGCGACGATTCGTTGCGATACAAAAATCCGACTTGACGACCCGCGCTGCTTTGGTGTACATAAATTCACAACTGTTCATAAGACCATTATCATCATCGAGGAGGTTTCCCGTATGTTGGTCCTGTCCCGCAAGGAAAGCGAGCGCATCAAGCTAGGCGATTCCATCGTCGTGACCGTGGTGCGCCTCTCGGGCGACAAAGTCCGGCTAGGGATTGAAGCGCCTTCGGACATGCTGGTGCTTCGTGAAGAATTGGAGCCGCACCCGGCGAAGGAACCGGCAGTCGTGCCGTCGTAAACGACAAGAATAGCAGGTCTTGGCAGCTTCGAGTAACAATCCACGACAACTCACACATACCGCGCGGCGGCTGATCCGGCAGAAAACCCGGGTGGCTGCCAGCGCGGTTTTTTTATTTCTTGTGCGTGCCGGCCGCGATCTGAGTTTGGAAAATATATCCGAATTTTTCCACCGACCCCGTTTGACAAATGATCGCCGGCCGGTTATCCTCATGTCTCAATTGCGGTCGGAGCGCGAGAACGAAATGGATTTCCTCGCGGTTGCCGGCTCGAGTTGGCCCGCCAACTTCGCCTACCTACCAAACCCTACCTCGTTGTTGCCACGGACGGCCGAAAATGCCCCGCTGGCAAATATTGCTCCCACTATTCGGTTGCGCCAAAATTACGGCGCAATCTGGGTTTCACGCAACATGGAGAAGCTTATGAAGTGCAGTGGAAATCGTCTGAGCCGTCGCGATTTGTTGACGGTTGGTGCCGTTGGTGGACTCGGCCTGACGCTGGCCGACATGTTTCGAATTCAGCATGCTCAGGCGGAGCAGAAGAATTACGAATTCATGCAAGCCAAGGCCCAGAGCGTCATTCACGTCTACCTGCCCGGTGGCGCCGCCCACCAGGAAACGTTTGATCCCAAGCCGTTTGCTCCGATCGAGTATCGCGGCGAAATGAAGCCGATCAAGACGAACACGGGTGAAGAGTTTTGTGAAACGCTCCCGCAATTGGCGAAGCTGGCCGACAAATTCGCGGTCATCCGCTCGATGACGCACAGCGAAGCGGCTCATGAGCGCGGCACGCACAATATGTTCACCGGCTATCGTCCCAGCCCCGCTCTGCAGTTTCCGAGCATGGGCAGTGTGATCAGCCACGAGTACGGCCCTCGTAACAACCTGCCGCCGTACGTCTGCATTCCGACACAGCCGAATGAGTTCGCCGGCCCCGGCTATCTCAGCTCGTCGTTCGCACCGTTCAGTCTCGGTGCCGACCCGGCCACGGCCGGATTTCAGGTTCGCGACCTGACGTTGCCGAGTGGCGTTGACGATACTCGCTTCGCTCGCCGCCGTTCGGCCTTGGATGCGGTGAACGATTACTTTGCTAAGAAGGACAAGTCGGATTCCGTTGGCGCGATGAACACGTTCTATGAGCGAGCATACAGCCTGATCAGTTCGCAGGAAGCTCGCGAAGCGTTCAACATCGAGGCCGAGCCCGCCGCGCTGCGTGACGAATACGGCCGCAACACGGCCGGCCAGCGAATGCTGATGGCCCGCCGCTTG
>JBGTKH010000593.1:0-6868 GCA_041744735.1 Pirellulaceae bacterium
AACCAGTGCGGTTGAACGACGACCGATTGATGAACTAACTCGAAGCCGCCTTCAGATTGGCTGACCGTTTCGACCGGGAACGTCCAGAGGTTCGTGGGCCGATTGGTGGACAAGTGCACGTCGATCCCTAGCCACTCGTCCACCAGACCTAATTCGCGCACGTCGGTCAGGTCGAGCCGCGTGCCGAGTTGGCCTAGTCGTTCGTCTTCACCCCGATAGAAATAGCGGTCGTCAGCGCCGGCGGGCAGACCAGCTAAGTTCAACTCGACCGCGAAATGCAGCGGCCGGTCGGGCGGCAGGCCCTCGAGCAAGTAAGCGATCTCCAGCGTCGCGCCGCCGGATTGCAGCGTTACGCCTTTGATAATTTTGATCGGCAGTCCGTGAGCGTGTCCCGTGCGGGTCAGTTGCACTTGAATGCGGTCGGGGTTACGGCGCAGTTTCGTGTCGTAGATGCCCTGCGCAAAGTCGCCGTGTTCCTCCGCTTCGCCGCGGACGACAGACTCCAGCGTCGCGTTATCCGCGTAGAAATGATCCAGCAGACTTTTGCGAGGATGCCGATCGTACTGCAGCCGCTGATCAAGCCCCGCTTGTTTAAACACTACGCGGTCGTGAATGCTGGCCACGTGGCCGTTGCCTTGATTCGCACCGGCGAGCACTTTGCGGTGATACGCCTCGGGCCGTCGCGTGAGCGTGGCCAGCAGATTGTGGCAGATCACGCGCGCGTCCAGTTCGTACATCTGTCCGCCCGCAGCAGGCGCGAGCATGCAGACCAGCTTGTCGCTGGCTAGGCGAACTTCTTGTCGAGCATCGAAGTTGTAGTCGTCCGCGACGGCTTCGACCCACGGGCCGCTCTTGCCCGTCGCTTGATCGAGCAGGTTGTCGGCCGCGATCAAATGGTTGTACACGGCGTTGCGCAGGTGCGGCAGATAAATCCCGCCAAACGCGCCGTGCCAGTAGCTGCAATTACATTGGCCGCGATACAATTCGCGCCGCGCCGACTCGAAGGCCTCGCCGGTCACACCCTTTTGCTCGGCCTGCTGCAACCGCCGGCTGACCATCATCATCCGCGCGTACATCTCGTTGGCTTCGGGGTACTTGACCTTGAAGTTCCTCCAGAAACCGCCGCGCACGAATCGCTTCACGCGCTGCCAGCGATGATCGTGTTCCATCTCGTGAGTGACCGCGTCGTATTCCAATTGCTGATCGACCGGCAACGCCCATTCCGTCATTTCGCGGTAGCTGCCGTCGGGCAGATAGATTTTGCCTAGCGGCGGCACGTTCTCGACGGCTTCGGCCAGCGTCGTCGTGCGCAGCCAATCGCGGTTGGCCGACAGGGCGTCAAAAAATCGCCGCAGCCAGCCGTCTTCGTACACGTGCTTTTTCGTCTCGGGCCATGTGCCGAATTTTTCGCCGTCGTCGCCGAACGCCACGACCGCGCCGGGAAAACGGTCAGCGATGTCGCGCAGGTAATCGATCGTTTCATGCGGCTGGCCAAACGGGATCAAATAACGCAGCCGTTCGCTGCCCGGGAAGATGCTGAGCATCCGCCCGTCGTCTTCGGTGATGTAGTAGCCGTGAAGCTGGTCGTCGTGCAGGCCGGCGTTCTTGAAATGAAAATCGTCGAGCACCGTGTAACGAATGCCGGCCACGGAAATATCACTGGCCAACGACTGCTCCCATACTCGTTCGGGCACCCACATGCCCTGTACCAATCCACCCAGCCGATTCTCCAACCAGCGCGTGTACTGAGTGATCTGCCCGATTCGGTCGCGCGACGGGATCATTGTCAGGATCGGTTCGTAAAACGGCCCGCCGACAAGTTCGACACGCCCGGCCGTGACCAACTCCGCCAGCCGATCAAGGTAGTCGGGATGCTGCTCGTCGAGCCACTCGATCAACGGGCCGCTGGTGTGCAACGAAATCCGCAAATCATCGTACTGCTCGAATACGTTCAGAAACGGCAAATAGCTGTCTTGATACGCTTGCTCGAAGACGCCGCCAAAGTTGCCGATGGGTTGATGATTGTGCAGGACGAGGCAAAAGCGAATGGGCTGAGTCATGGTGATTGCGAGTTGGCGAAATGGTTCGTGCGAGGTAATCGTGGTGGTTGATCGGTGTTACGTCGTCGGTTCTCTTCACTGTAGGACGGATTGCTAATCCGTCCGCAATGTGAATCTGACAATTGAGTGCGCCGGACGGATGGGCAATCCGTCCTACGTTTATCGGCAATGTTTTCGCCGCTTAGCTAGTTTTTCCAACCGGAATATCCTTCGGGAGCGTCACGTTCCGCAAGGTCACCGCGGCCTCTTCGGGCGGCGTCGAGTTGATGTAGCAACCGCCACCCCATTCGAAGCCCGCGGTGCGCGTGATGCGCGGAAAAATCTCAATATGCCAGTGATAATGGACCGCCGCGGATGTGTCAAACGGTGACGAATGAATCACATAGTTGTAAGCCGGCCGCTGGAGCACCGCCTCGATGCGTCGCACGACTTCGCGCACCAACTGTGATAGCTCGGCCAGTTCCTCGTCGCCGCTGTTTTCAAAATGGCTTGCGTGGTGACGAGGCAGTACCCACGTCTCGTAGGGAAATCGGCTGGCAAACGGACAGAATGCGACAAATCGGGCCGATTGGGCAACCAACCGCGCGCCGGCTGCTAGCTGCTGCTCGACCAGCGTGCAGAAGATGCAGCGGCCATGTTGCTGGAAGAAGTTCTGCGAATTGTCAAGTTCTTGCTGCACGGCGGTGGGGACCAGCGGCGCGGCGATCAATTGACTGTGCACATGCTCCAGCGACGCCCCGGCGGCGGCACCGACGTTTTTGAAAACCATCGCGTGTGCATGCTGCGGATCAGCCTTCATGGCAGCCAAGCGGTCGCGATACGCCAGAAACGCCAAATGTGCGTTTGTGTCGCTCAAGTCGCTGAGGCTGGCCACATGATCGGGTGACTCCACGATAACTTCGTGAGTGCCGAAACCGGGCAGTGTGATTTCCATGAACTCGCCGATGGTCTCGACATGCCCTTGCTTACGCGGCGGGTTACTTGGCGGACCTTGCTTACGCGGCGGGTTATGATGGCCAGTATTGACGAGCGCCGGATATTTATTCGGTACGACGCGGACTTGCCATTCGATTCGCGGGTCCGAGGCAGCCGCAGCCGGATAAGTGACGATCGCGTGCGGCGTCTCGCCTTCATGGCCGCGGCAGAACGGGCACCGCGTGGCAACGCGCTTCATCGGCGCACGTTCAAACTCGTCGGGACGTTGCGCGCGATTCTTAGCCACAATTACCCAGTAGCCGGAAATCGGATCCTTGCGTATGTCGGACATCGGCGCTGAGGTACGTGTGATGACCCGGCCGCTCAAACGCAAACGCCTTATGTTCGCTGAGCGTGAGTCTTTTGATATAGCTCGACGTACTGTTTCGCACTGTTGGTCCACGACCAATCCTGTTGCATCCCGGCGGCCACAAGCTGCTGCCATGTCTGCGGCTGTTGCGTGAACATGTCGCAGGCACGCTGGAGGGCATGTTCCAGCGAATCGACGTCGAACGAATCGAAGCTAAAACCGTTGGCGACACCCGCCGCCAAATTCTCGGGCGTGGCGTCGGTGATTGTGTCGGCCAACCCGCCCGTCGCGCGGACCACGGGAACGGTGCCGTATTTCAGACTGTACAGTTGGTTCAGCCCGCACGGTTCGTATTGGCTGGGCATGAGGAACATGTCGGCACCGGCCTCGATGCTGTGAGCCACGGCGTTCGAGAATTCCAACTTGGCCGCGACCTTATTGGGGAACTGCGCCGCCATGCGCGACAGCAGCTCGTGGAATTCAGGCTCGCCAGTACCCAAGATCACCCACTGCACGTTCGCCGCCGGCGCCCACTCTTTCATGATGGCAGTCACCAGATTCCAGCCCTTCTGATCCGCCAGCCGGCCAACCAATCCAATCACGGGCGTTGCGGCCGACACCGGCAAACCGAACTCCTGTTGCAGCGCTGCCTTACACGCCGCCTTGCCGTCTCGCCAATTCTGCACGTCGAAGTTGGCCGCGATGTGTGGATCAGTCGCTGGGTTCCAATCGTCATAGCTGACACCGTTAATAATCCCCGACAGCACGCTGCGGCGATTTTGCAGCACGACCTCGAGTCCGCAGCCCAGCGGGTCGGTTTGAATCTCCTCGGCGTAGCGGGCACTGACCGTGTTGATCGCGTCAGCAAACACCAGCCCCGTCTTTAGCAAATTCAACTGCCCGTAAAACTCCATCTGGTGGTAGTTAAAGTACTTCCAATCCAGTCCCGTCAGCAGCATGTCCCAATGCCAAAACTGACCCTGGTAAGCCATGTTGTGAATCGTCAGCAGCGTAGCGACAACTTCATAGCCCGCGGCGTGCCTGTATTCGATGTTCAGGTAAGCCGGAATCAGCCCCGTCTGCCAATCGTTGCAGTGAATGATGTCGGTCTGCAAATCGAGCAGCCGAATCGACTCCAACGCGGCGCGGCAGAAGAACACAAATCGTTCGCAGTTGTCCTTATAATCTTCACCCGTTTCGCGATACAACTCGGGGCGGTCGTAGTAATCGTCTTGCTCGACCAGATAGATCGGCACGTTGCTGCCCGGCAATTGGCTCCGCAACAGCCGCCCGCGAACGATCTTGCCGCCGATAGGAACGTCGAACGCCAGATTTGTGGGCTCAATTCGCTGACCACTCTTGTGAACGTGGCGATAGGCCGGCATGATCACCGTCGGCTGATGCCCCAGTTTGGCCAGCGCCACCGGCAGCGCACCGCACACGTCAGCCAGACCGCCAGTTTTCGCAAACGGAGCGACTTCGCTGCTGGCAAGCAAGATGTTCATGCGAGGTCGCTCCCATAAAACGAGAAATTTTCGGGTCGAAGTTAGCCGGGCCATTGAAGAATCTACGCCAAACGCTCCAGTTTTCCCAGCCGGGATTCGACAAATGGCCGGAATCCGTCGCCGGCTTGAACCTACGAGCCTCGACAGGGCACGAACAAAGTGGCTGGCCATCAACGTGGGCACAGCCGCAGAAACCGATTAGAATACGCTCGGTGGCGCGCCGGCTGGTCGGCGACGCACAGCCCCGAACACCGTTGGGGGAACGAGCCGCGTGTCAAATCTGGACATTGAAGAGGCCACCCGGCAATACTTCGCACGCATTCATCGTGCGGCGTTGGTGTTGACCGGAAATCCCTGGGACGCTGACGATCTGGCACAGGAGACTTTCCTGGTGCTGGCCGCGCAAGGCGACCGGTTCCAGGGGCGCAGCAGCATTTACACATGGCTGTACGGGGTATTACTAAATCTGGACCGCCGCCAACGACGACAACACGGCATGCGGCGGCGAAAACTGCAAGTGCTGTGCGACCGCGAGCCGGACAGCCCGCGAACCGTGCCCGCGGCCGAAACGGCGATCGAGGTGGCTGAATGGAAAAGTAGCCTGTGGGCTCACGTGGCCAAGTTGCCCGACGGCCAGCGGCAGGCTTTGGTGTTGCGATTCAGCGAAGGACTGCGTTACGAGGAAATCGCCGAGTCGCTCGAGTGCCCGCTGGGAACGGTGAAGTCGCGAATTTTCCACGGCCTGCTCGCGCTGCGGCGAATGTTGGACGACAAAGACGAAACGGCCCGGCAACTGCCGGCGCATCCCGACGAGGACATCACACGTGCGATTTGAAGCGAACCTGATCCATCCCGATGACCCGCCACTGCGGGCGGACGGGGAACTCGACCTGCCCGACGATCTGGCTCAACTCGGCGATTGTCTGCGCGACGAAGCTTTGCAATTGGCCGATCGCTATCCGGCCGACCGTTTCGGAGAGTCGATTCGGCCCGTCGCTGCTGAACCGGCCGCTGATGCGAATCAGCAAGTTGAGTTAGCCAATGGCCGCGCGTCGCGAGAGACCGCGGCGACTCGCACGGATTCGCGTGGCCGCGTGATTGTTGCCGGCACATTTACGACAGCGTTAATCGTCGCCGTTGTCAGTTCAGTCGCGGTGTGGCGGCTGTCTTCGCGAACTCAGCCAATGGACGTGGAAGCAGTTAGTGGGTCGCGAATTGTTTCCGAAGAACCGGCGGCGGAAGTTCCCTCAACGGAACTGTCGCGCACCGACGGCGAACCGTCTCGCGATGCGAACTCGTTCGACGTACCACACGCGACCGTCGAACAGCCCGCGGCGGTGTTTTTTCTCGAAGCGACCGGCCCCGAGCTTGAAGGTTTGCTCGATCTTTGGGAGCAGCAATCGCCTGAGCGAACGAAGATTTCGATTTAGTCCCGTTGCTGACGCACCTTGGACATCACAACGCGGAAGGCGGACATGCGTTTTTCATCAAAGTGCGGCTCACATCCTGGAGTAGCCGAAGTCGTGAGACTTCGGTCTTGTCACATCGTCTGCAAAACCCGAACTCTCACGAGTTCGGCTACGACATTGATCGGGCGAAAACGGCGCGTCCAATGCGTGTTCGCCATTCTTACGCTGACGGCGTTGGCGCTCGCCGCATCGCATACGGCCGTGGCCGAGGAGGCGTTGCCGTCGTTCGAGAAAGCGGCCGAGCAGCTTCAATCCGCAACAGTCACGGTGCGCGTCGCCGCGCCGCCAGCCGATACCGCTAATCCGGATGGCGGCGCTGCAGCCGCGCCGCGAGTGACCGTTTTCTCCGGCGTCTCGTTGGGCGGTGGTTTGATTGTGACGCCGTTGTTCGCCTCGTCCGATTCCCGCATTCGCATTACGTTGCTCGGCGGCGATCAAGCCCAAGCGCGTGCTCGCGTACTCGACGAATATTCGGGCCTGGCGCTTCTGGAAATGGACAAACGCGATGTACCCGGCGTCGAACCGTGCGAAACGCCGCCCAAAGTCGGC
>JBGTKH010000594.1:0-10861 GCA_041744735.1 Pirellulaceae bacterium
TTCAGCTTCTGCCGCCGCTGCCACACGATGTAGCCCAACGACGGCACGGTGTGCTTGGTCGCGCTGACCGTCACGACCAGCTCGCGCGACAATTCGATTTCGTCGCCCGGCTGCACCGGCACCAAGTTGCACGGCAATCGGCCGCGGTCGATGCGGCTGAAGATGCGTAGCAACTTGTCGATCAGCTCGACCGCGTGTTCGGGCAAGTAGATCGTGGGCGGCTCCATCTTCATCATCCGCCGCCGAGCCACGTAGACCGGCAAAGCGGCGACGTGATCCAAATGCGTGTGGGTGACGAACCAAGTGGCCGTCCCCATGAAGTCCCAGGGCTGTGCACCCAAATCAAAGCCGATCTTTAGCTCGGGCAGCCGCCAGTAAGTCTGCACCGCCGCGCGCGAGTAACCTTCGATCGTGAGGTCTTTGTGGACAAGTTTTTTTACCGGCAGATTATTCAGCATGATCGCGGCTGCAGCGGAAACGAGGCCAAAAACCTATGCGGCCAGTTTACGGGCCGCATGCTAGGGTCGATAGGGGACCACCGTTCATGAGAGACCGGACGTTCGCCAGCGAGGTTCACCAACGTTGACGTCCGCCGCGTCAGTTTTGAAGTTGCTCGCGTTCATCCTGCGCTTCGCTTACCTCGTTTGGCCGCAAGCCGTAGGCGTGCGCGATGGTTAATGATGCGTAACGCAAAAAAACGCACGCCTACGGCTTGCGGTTAAACGAGGTCGTCCCGCTCGTCGCCGGGTTCTTCAACCGGCCCCACGGCTTGCGGTTTGTAGTTATCCACGTCCGAGAGATCGATGGATTCGCGGAAGTCCTCACCCGGCACGATCCAGATTTCGCCATGCAGATCGTTTTGCTCGGTGCGCACGCTGTGGTGGCGAACTAGTTCGAGGATCGCCAGGAACACGCCGATCATCGCGGACTTGTGCATGCCGGGGGCGAACATCTCCGAGAAGGCCACGCGCCGATGCGCGACCAGCCGGCCGTGAATCTGCTGCATGTAAACTTGAATCGGCGTCTCGTCGTAAATGATGTTCGACGGCTTGGCGGCCTGGCTTTCGCGGATGATGCGGCCGAAGGAACTGACCAGGTCCCACAACTCGACCTCGTGAATCGGCTGGTCCGACAAGTCGGTGCGCCGCGGCGGCAGATCGTTGGCCAACCGCGGGTAGCGCTGCTGCCACGTGCGGCTTTGCTCTTCCAGCATGCTGGCGGCGTCTTTGTACTTTTTGTACTCCAGTAGCCTTTGGACTAGTTCCTCGCGCGGGTCGTCCAACTCTTCCACGTCTTCGCCTCCGCGCGGCAAGACCATTCGCGACTTGATTTCGATCAGCGTGCTGGCCATCTCCAGAAAATCACCGACGTCGTTCACGTCGAGTTGTTCGAGCACATTCAGATGCTCCAAAAACTGCTCGGTGATCAGCGCGATCGGAATGTCGATAACGTCGACCTCGTGCTTGCGCACCAAGTACAGCAGCAGATCCAACGGGCCGCGGAACGTTTCCAGATCGACGCGAAAACTCATCGCCGGCTCGTTGAGGGTGCGTGGGGGAGTGGGAATGAAGCCGCATCATGCCGCCGCGGGGTTGTGACGGCTGCAACCGGCTGCATGATAATGATTGCGACACACGGCAGCCAGCGGAACTCGCGGCCGTCGGGCATCGAGAGCCCCCTCTTTGCGGAAAGCAATGAAAGAATTAAATCTAGATTTTCCACAAATAATTTTGCGTTGGACTGCATGCACTGGTAAACTAGTAATGGAGATTCTGCTCCGAGCAGCCATTGAATTAGGATCAGAGAGAGCACCCCTGTATCGTTAAATACTGCGTGCAGCGGCCGCCCGCTGACTCGTGTAAAGGTGCTGAATGATTGAAATCAAACACCGGGAATCCGGCGAAGTACTGTGCGAAGTCCCTTGCGAAAACTTGGAGGGACAGTCGTTAGTCGGTGCTATCTTGGCCGGCGCCAATCTCGCCAACATGGACCTGTCAGGCGTCGTGCTGCGAAACGCGAACCTCGCGGGAGCGGATCTGAGCGGGTCAAAGCTGGTGGGCGCCGACTTGCACAGTGCGTGTCTCAACGGCGCCAATCTGGATAACGCCGATCTGAGCAAAGCAAACCTGACCGACGTGACCATGCGTGACATGCGGCTGTCCAATGCCGTGGCGACCAACGCGATTCTGCGCTATGCGAAAGCCGAAGGCTCGGACTTCTCGGGCACCAACTTCAGCGGCGCGGACATGAGCATGGCGGATTTGCGCTGCAACATGAATAACGCTAATCTGACGCGCGCCGACCTGCGCGGCTCCGACTTGCGCAAAGCCAACCTGACTCACGCCAACCTGACCAAGGCCAACCTGACCAACGCCAAAATCGCCGACGCAAATCTGATGCGCACCGTCATGAATGATACTATCGGCACCGGCGGGCAGCGCATCGGCGGGCACCCGCTGATGGAAAAGAAGGGCACGCGGCCCTGGTGGCGAATTTGGGGCTAAACGGCGCGTAGTTCAGAGGTCAGAGTTAGAGGTTAGAGTTAGAGGTCAGAGGTCAGAGGTCAGAGGTCAGAGGTCAGAGGTCAGAGGTCAGAGGTCAGAGGTCAGAGGTCAGAGGTCAGAGGTCAGAGGTCAGAGGTCAGAGGTCAGAGGACAGAGGTCAGAGGACAGAGGTCAGAGGACAGAGGTCAGAGGACAGAGGTCAGAGGTCGTCGCAGGACTTCAGTTGCCTCCGGGAAAGCTGAAGTCTTGCGAGTTCAGCTTCCACCACCGCCATCCCCCTTGCTGCTGCTAGTCGGCCGGACTATCATGCTCGTTTCGTTTGCTTTGACTAACTTCGAGCAACAATCATGCGCCGCGTCCTTTCCGCGCTGGTCCAGAACGTGCCGGGTGTGTTGGCTCATATCTCGGGCATGTTGGCGTCGCGCGGTTACAACATCGATTCCTTGGCAGTCGGCGAGACGGAAGATCCCAACTTGTCGCGGATGACGTTCGTCGTCGTCGGCGACGACCGCGTGCTGGAACAAGTCCGCAAGCAGTTGGAGAAGATCGTCACCGTCGTCCGCGTCGACGACATCAGCGCGAAGGATTACGTCGAGCGCGACCTGATGCTGCTCAAGGTCAAGTCGCCGCCCGGCGGCAAGCGCAGCGAAATTCGCGAGTTGGTCGATATCTTTCGCGGCCGCATCGTGGACGTGGGTGCCGAAGAAGTGATGATCGAAATCTCGGGCCGTGAAAACAAGATCGAAGCCTTCATCGAACGCATGCGACCGTACGGCATTACCGAGTTGGTGCGGACCGGCCGCATCGCGATGGTCCGCAGCGGGAATACGAAACAAGAAGGCGCGGAAGCGGGCCCGCATCTGCACGCCAGTTCCATTCGCCAGTTCGTCAACAAGGAGTCGAAGTAGCTGATGACCGCCAAGATTTATTACGACAACGACGCCGATCTTTCGCTGCTAAAGAACAAGACGATCGCGATTCTCGGTTACGGATCGCAGGGTCACGCACAGGCCCAGAACCTGCGCGACAGCGGTTGCAACGTGATCATCGGCCAGCGGCCGGGCGGTGCGAATTACGATCTGGCGGTCAGCCACGGCTTCGAGCCACTGCCCATTGAAGAGGCCACCAAGCGGGCCGATTTGGTCAACATCCTGCTGCCCGACGAAGTGCAGGGCGATCTGTACCGCAATCACATTCGCGACAACCTGAGCCAGGGCAACGTGCTGATGTGCTCGCACGGATTCAACATTCATTTCGGCCAAGTCGAGCCGCCGAAAGGCGTCGATGCGCTGCTGGTCGCGCCGAAGGGTCCCGGCCACTTGGTCCGCAGCGAATTTGAAAAGGGCGGCGGCGTGCCCTGCTTGATCGCCGTGGGGCCAGGTGCCAGCGAGCAGACGCTGAAGCTCGGGTTGGCTTACGCCAAAGGGATCGGCGGCACTCGCGGCGGCGTGATCGAAACCACCATCGCTGAAGAAACCGAAACCGATCTGTTCGGCGAACAGGTCGTGCTCTGCGGCGGCGTCAGCGAGTTGGTCAAGGCCGCATTTGCAACGCTGGTCGAAGCCGGTTACCAACCGGAGATGGCGTACTTTGAATGCATGCACGAGTTGAAGCTGATCGTGGACCTGTTCTATCAGGGCGGCCTGAGCTACATGCGGTACAGCGTGTCGAACACGGCCGAGTTCGGCGACTACACCCGCGGCCCGCGGATCATCACCGACGAGACTCGTGCCGAGATGAAGAAGATTTTGAATGAGATTCAAACCGGCCAGTTCGCTCGCGAGTGGATTCTGGAAAACCGCGCCGGCGCCCCCGCCTTCAAAGCCCTGCGCCGCCGCGACCGCAACTTGCAGATTGAAGACGTCGGCCGCCGGCTGCGCAAGCTGATGTCGTGGATCAACGCCAAAGAAGTGTAGGAATTTTCGATTTTTGATTTTCGATTTGCGATTGTTGAAGTCGTATGGCTTATCCACAGACGCTTGACGTTTTTCAGCAACTTCGCCCCGGGGACCGCGTCGAGATCAAGCACGAAGTGAAGGTCGGCTTTCGCTCGTGGCAATCAACCACCGTCGGCACCGTGGTCAAGACCGAACGCCGCCGCCATAGCCTGCATTTCCAGCGCAACTTCGACGACAAAGTGTTCAGCGACATGATCGTGCTGCGCCGCGACGACGGCGAATTGACGACCGTGACGCTGGACGAGTTTTCGGAAATCCGAAAGCTGTCCGAAGTGAACTGACCATGGGCACGTTACCGCCCAGCACAAGAAACCTCGCGAAGCGTTTGCGGATACCGCGGGAAAAGACCGGATTTGCGTTCTGTTTCACGGACGTTGGTGACTTGCTTCCGTTGCCCGGCGGCCGCGGCGAGTTTATCTTTTATAGTGAGGACGATTACGTCGTCGACGAGTCACGGCAAGTCATTCACGGCCCACGTGAAACTGTAGCGGAGCAATTGGCATGATCGGCGGAACAGACGTGTTGATTCCCACTCAGGCAGGCGTTGCCGCCTTAGACGCCTGTGTGCGAGCCATCCAAAGTGAATGGCCTCAAGTGGTGTTCGAAGATGCGCTAACGGGTGCATGCTTCGAAGCGCACGAATGCGTGTCGATGCAAGAACCGTCCGAAGTGTTGGCTTACCGTGATCAGAACGCGGCCCAGGCTTGGGACGAACGTGGTGCAGCCGACGAGTTACGAAACACCATGATTCATGTCTTGACGGCGCCCGGGCAGATGACGTTAGTTGTCGATGACCCAACCTCCCCGTCGATGCGTCGGATCGTGGCGTTGCTGAAACGCGAACTTCGGGCCGACGCGTTAAATGTCCCGGCCCAGCGCCAAGAAGACGACTGAAGTCGATTTCCTTGGCGACGTTTTACCTGTCGCCGTGTGCCGTGTAATCCCTGCCTCATGATGCCCAACAAATCTTTGCCGCTGTTTACCGATCATGCTCGCCGGTTCGAGCGCAATCGGTTCGTCTACCCGGTGCTCAGCCGGCGCAGCGGCGGGTTGTCGATTGGCGTGAATTTGAATCCGGACAAGGTCTGCAACTTCGATTGCATTTACTGCCAGGTGGACCGCACGACGCAGAGCGAAACGCGGTTTGTGGAGATGGACCAGTTGCTCGAAGAACTGGACCACATGCTCTCGCTGGCATCTTCGGGCGAAATCTTCGACATGGACAAGTTTCGCGGCACGCCGGGGGCGCTGCGGCGGCTGAACGACATCGCGTTCTCGGGCGACGGCGAACCGACGACGTACAAAAACTTTGACGAGATCATTGCGGCCTGTGCCGAGATCAAACGCCGGCACGGACTAGATGACGTGAAGATGGTGCTGATCACCAACGCCAGCATGTTCCACCGGCCGCACGTCGAGCGGGGCTTGAAAATTCTGGACGACAACCAAGGCGAAATCTGGGCCAAGCTGGAAGCCGGCACCGCCGAGTATTTTCAATTGATCGACCGCACGCCGATTTCGTTTCAGCAGATTCTGAACAATATCACCGCCGCCGCGCGTGTCCGGCCGTTGGTCATCCAAGCGTTGTTCATGCGCGTGGACGGCCAGCCGCCGCCCGCCGAAGAATTGGAAGCATTCTGTGAACGGCTAAACGAAATCACGTCGGCCGGGGGCCAATTGAGTTTGATTCAGATTTACACCGTCGCTCGCCGGCCGGCCGAAAGTTTCGTCACACCGCTGCATGACGACGAGGTCGATGCCGTCGTGAGTTTGGTCGAGCAGCGCACGGGCCTAAACGCCAAAGGCTTCTACGGCTCCGCGGCGCCGTGATCTTGTAAGAATTCTCACTCCGACGCTCACTTCCCGTGAGGAACATTGATCGCCATGTCCGACGCTACGACTCAGAACCGCCGCTTGATGTTTGGCATCATGCTGGCGCTATCTCTGTGGGGCGCCGCACTCGCACTGGGCGCATGCCTCTTCGGCTACGACCATCAGGCCGGTGAAGTGCGGTTCTCACCCAGTCCGTTGCGTGGTCTGATCGTACTGGCCTGCGTCGCCACCTTCATCGGCTTCTGGGCCACGCTCGTCCGCCGCCGAGGGAAATTTCCCGCGCGCGATGACTGAGCGTCGTCGGATGCCACTTAGTTGCCGATTCCGGCGTGGGGAAGTGGTACAAATTGCCGTAGCGGAAGTGGTGACACTTCCGAAGTCTCACGACTTCGGCTACCAAAATGTACCACTTCCCGGCGCGGAATTTATTTGAAACTTGCCGCCGCTTCTGATAATTTGGTGGTCATGGAAACTGCGGGAACAAGTTCACTGGAGCTCGATCCGGCTGGCGCGGATGAGGTGCGGCTGATAGAGAGCATCAGGGCCGGGGACGACGCGGCGTTTTCCGACGTGGTGCGGCGGTTCGGCGGGCGGATGCTGGCCGTGGCGCGGCGGTTTCTGCACCATGAACAAGACGCGCAGGACGCGGTGCAGGATGCGTTCCTGTCGGCCTTCAAATCGATCGACCAGTTTCAAGGCCAAGCGCGGCTGGGGACATGGCTGCACCGGATCGTGGTGAACGCGTCGCTGATGAAGCTGCGGTCGCAGCGCCGCCGGCCCGAGCGGGCCATCGAAGATTTGCTGCCTAAATTTAAGGAGGACGGCCACCGGACCGATGCCGCGACGGTGTGGGCAGTTACGTTTGATACAACCGTCGCGGACCATGAGACGCGCGAGGTGGTCCGCCGCTGCATCGAGAATTTACCGGAATCGCACCGTACCGTTTTGCTGCTGCGCGACATCGAAGAGCGTAGCACCGAAGAAACAGCCGAATTGCTGGGCATCAGCCCTGGTGCCGTAAAGACGCGGCTGCACCGCGCTCGTCAAGCGCTGCGGACGTTGTTAGACCCCTACATGCGCGGAGCGACGGTATGACTTGCCGTGAGTTCATCGAATTCCTGATGGAGTACCTGGACGGGCAACTTCCGGCCGAACAGCGCTCTGTGTTCGATGCGCATCTGGAAGAATGCCCGACGTGCGTCGAATATCTGAAAAGTTACCAGCAGTCCGTGGAACTCTGCCGCGCCGCCTGTGAATGCTCTGCCGACGAACCGCCGCCCGAAGCGCCCGAGCAGCTTGTGCAAGCGGTCCTGGCAGCGAGACGGGGGCAAATGAGTGACGAGTGACGAGTGATGAGTGACGAGTGATGAGTGTCAAGTGTCAAGTGACGAGTGACGAGTGACGAGTGACAAGTGACAAGAACTGAATGCTGAGAGCTGATCGCTGACAGCTTCGAGAAAGGGCAACCCATGTCTAGCGCCGTCCAAACCGAAGTCGAAAAATTCATGCACGGGCTTGTTCGACGCAATCCGGGCGAGGAGGAGTTTCATCAAGCGGTGCAGGAAGTGGCCGAGACGCTGATGCCGTTCCTTTTAGAGAATCGCAAGTATTACGACGCGAACATTCTGGAACGCATGACCGAGCCCGATCGGATCGTGATCTTCCGTGTTTGCTGGGAAGACGACGCGGGCAACATTCGCACGAATCGGGCGTGGCGAGTGCAATTCAACAACTCGATCGGCCCGTACAAAGGCGGCATGCGTTTTCATCCCGACGTGACGCTCAGCGTGCTCAAATTTCTGGGCTTCGAGCAAACGTTCAAGAACAGCCTAACCGGCCTGCCGATGGGCGGTGCGAAGGGCGGCGCGAACTTCAACCCTAAAGGCAAAAGCGAACGCGAGGTGATGCGGTTCTGCCAATCGCTGATGGTCGAACTGCATCGACACATCGGCGAGGACACCGACGTGCCGGCCGGCGACATCGGCGTCGGGGCGCGCGAGATCAGCTTCATGTTCGGCCAGTACAATCGCATGGAGAATCGCTTCACCGGCATTCTCACCGGCAAGGGCTTGGCATTCGGCGGCAGTCTGGTCCGCACCGAAGCCACCGGTTACGGCTGCGTGTACTTCATGCAGAACATGCTGGCTCAAAAGAGCGACGCCGTCGAGGGGAAGACGTGCGTGGTGTCGGGCTCGGGCAACGTGGCGCTGTATACGATCGAGAAGCTCGACCAACTTGGTGCGAAGGTCGTCACCGCGTCGGATTCCGGCGGCTTCATCTATGACCGCGACGGCATCCGCGGCGAGAAGCTGGAATGGCTGATCGACTTGAAAGAGAATCGCCGCGGCCGGATTTCAGAATACGCCGAACGTTATCCCAACGTTGAATTCCACGCCGAGCAACGTCCCTGGGGCGTGAAATGCGATTTGGCGTTCCCCTGCGCCACGCAGAACGAACTTAACGGCGCGGAGGCCGAAACTTTGATCACGAACGGCGTGATCGGTGTGGCCGAAGGAGCCAACATGCCCTCGACGCTCGACGCCATGCACGCGTTTCTCAATGCCAAGATCCTGTTCGGTCCCGCCAAGGCCGCCAACGCCGGTGGTGTTTCGGTGTCCGGGTTGGAACAGAGCCAAAACGCACTGCGCATCTCGTGGTCGCACGACGAAGTGGATAGCCGCTTGAAGGACATCATGAAGGGCATCCACAGCAAATGCGTGCAGTACGGCAACGACGGCAACGGCTTCATCAACTACGTCAAGGGCGCCAACCTGGCCGGCTTCATGAAAGTGGCCGACGCGATGCTCGCGTACGGCGTGGTCTGATCGAAGCTCGGCCGACAATCTCTGTAGGATGGGCATGTCGGCGAGATTAATGAAAACTTGGGGTTGCCGTTGCCGCCAAAGTTGAAAAAGACTCCCGACCCCTTTCACCATCTCGCCGAAAGTCATCATGCCCCCACGTTCACTTGCCGCCTGTTGCGTTGCCGAAGTGATTGGCACCTTTTTGCTGATCTTCTTCGGCTGCGGGGCTGTGCACTGCGCGGTGTTGACGGGCGATTTGGTCGGCCTCTGGCAAGTGGGCATCGTGTGGGGCATCTCGATCATGGTCGCGATCTACATCAGCGGACCGGTCAGCGGCGCTCACATCAATCCGGCGATCACTGTGGGGTTAGCGGCGTGGAAACTGTTTCCGTGGCCGCGAGTCGGTCCATATGTTGCGGCTCAGGTTGCCGGTGCGATGTTGGCGTCGCTGGCGTTGTTTACGATCTTCGGCCCGTACTTGGACGCGAAAGAAAAACAGAAGGGCGTCGTTCGTGGCCAGCCCGGCAGCGAAATCACGGCCATGTGTTACGGCGAATATTTTCCAAACCCCGGTTCGCTAGCGAGCGGAGATGAACGTTATAGCGCCTCGGCCCATGAGGCATTAAACCGCCGTGTCTCCGAATCCGTTGCGTGTTTGGCGGAAGTCATCGGCACGATGATTCTGGCGTTGGTCGTGGCGGCGGTCAGCGAGCCACGCAATTCGCTTAATCCGCAGCGCATGGCGCCGCTGTTCATCGGGCTCACCGTGGCCGCGCTGATTTGCGTGATCGCGCCGCTCACGCAAGCCTGCTTCAACCCCGCGCGCGACTTTGGCCCCCGGCTGTTCGCCTATTTCGCCGGCTGGGGGCAGGTTGCGATTCCCGGCCCGCGCGGCGCGGGGTTCCTCACCGTCTACATCGTCTCTCCGCTGGTCGGAGGCATTTTGGGAGTCGGCCTGTATCAGCGCGTGTTGCGGCCGGCTCTGCCCGAATCTTCTGCTGACGAGAAGGATGCTGCCTCATGAACTTTCAACATCTGAAGATTAGTCTTTGCCGGTTGTGGCCGGTCTCCCGACCGAGCTCCCGGTTGTGGCCGGTCTCCCGGTTGTGGCCGGTCTCCCGACCGAGCCACTTCGCTGACCATAGGTCTCCGGCAATTGTGTTTTCCGCGAGTTGCCTTATCGGCGTCGGTTTTGCCATGTCGCTATTTCTTGAAACGACGCGTGCCGACGACACGATCGCAACGGCACTATTCGCGCTCGATCCTGCACTAGTGTACCGGGCTGAGCGTTCGGAGCCGATCACGTACGACGTGGACTATTCGGTCGTCGTCACGGCGCCGTATCACACGAAAGTCTTGAAAGTGTGGGTTCCACTGCCGCCGTCGGACTTTGGACAAGAAGTTACTAACCGGCAACTGAGCACGTTCCCGGAGCAGGTCAAGCCGCAGATCGCCCGCGAGCGGGAGTATGGCAACGAGTTCGCCTATTTCGAATTCCACGATCCGCAGGGCGGCCAAATTATCCGCCAGCGGTTTCAGGCCAAAGTCTGGCAGATGCAGTGGTGTTTGGACCCTCGGCGCGTGACGAACGTCGACAACTGGCCCGATAGTTTCACGGCGTACCTGCGGCCAGAGCCGACGCTGGCCGCCGACATTTTGTTTCGGGCCACGCTCAGCGAGATTGTGCCGCAGCGCAACGGCGCGGCCAACGATTTGTTCTCCGTGATCAACTGGATCGACCGCAATCTGACGTACGATCACG
>JBGTKH010000595.1:0-8345 GCA_041744735.1 Pirellulaceae bacterium
CAGCAGCAAGACCAATAGATTGCCCCGCTGCCGCAGTGCGTTGGTCAGAGCGCTGATCAACGTGCCGACCGCCGCGAATCCGAGGTTGGCCAGCAGCGTCACCAGCAGCGTCGCGCCCGGGCGGGCCAACAGCGGCGCGTCTGTCAGCACGACGAACACCGGAATCAGTACACACGCCACGCACGACAGCGTGATGAAATTGAACAACACTTTCGCCAGAAAAATCGTGGCGGGCGACAGGGGATACATCCGCAGCGCGTCCCAGCAGCCCTCGTCGCGCTCGTTGGTGAATGATCGTTCCAATGCCAGCGTGCCGGCGAAGAACATCGCCAGCCACAGCATTCCGCCCGCCACGCGTTGTTTCAGCGCGGGGGGCAAATCCAACTGCAGTTCGAGCGTCAGCACGATTACGAAACCCATCAACAGCATCGCAGGCCACACCATGCGGGCGCGGTACTCGCGCACTAGGTCTTTGTGGACCAGCCAGAACAAGTTCGATGTGAATCGAATCGCTTGCGTCATGCTGCCTTGGTCCAAACCAGATCGTCGGTGGAAGTTTCGTCGTGGCCGTCGTTCAACACGCGAACTTCGCAATCATCGACCAAGAGAATGCGGTCAGCCAGTTGCCACGCAGATTGGCCGTCGTGAGTCGTAAAGCAAATCGTCGCCCCGCCGTCGCACAATTCGACCATCAGGTCAGTCAGCCAACTCCGCGCGTCCGTGTCGAGTCCGGAAAACGGTTCGTCCAACAGCAAGATCGGCGGATCGTGCACCAGTGCTCGCGAGACAGCCAGCCGCTGCCGCATGCCGTGCGAGAGCCGCACGGTTGGCTGATCGGCCCATGCGCTCAAGCCGGCATCGGCCAATAGTTGTGTCACGCGCTGTTTGGGTTCGCAAACGCCGTACATCCGTGCGGCAAACAACAAGTTCTCGCGCGGCGTCAGTTCGGGATAAAACAGCCGTTGGTGCGCCACCATGCCGACCAGCCGGCGCGCCGCCGGGCTCTTAAGCGACGTCTGGCCCAGCCACAGCACCTCGCCCGCCGTCGGTCGCAACACACCGGCTAGGCACCGCAGCAGTGTCGTCTTGCCAGCTCCGTTGGCACCCACAACCGCGACCGTTTGCCCGGCGGCGATTTCGAGATCGACTTCGTCGAGCACCGTGTGCATGCCGAACAAAACCGTCAATCGCCGCGCTTCGATCGCCACAGGGCGATGCACCGCGAGCGGCTGGGCGTTCGCTGAGCAATCCGGGTTGTGACTTTGGGTTGTCATTGACGACCTAATTTGATTCTGTAGGTTGGCCCTCCGAGGCCGACCAGATTCGACGGCCTCGGAGGGCCATCTTACTGGCAGTCTACGCCGCGCGGCGCCTGTTTATTTCGGTACGCGACGCCTGTTTGTGTACGCCGATCGTCATGCCACTTCTCTTCGCCTTTCTCGCGCCGGCCGGCCATAGCGAGACGAGCGCGCCGGCGCTGATCACACAGCCGCCGAACCACAGCCAGCGCATCATCGGGTTCTCGACGAATGTCAACGACACAACGCCGCCCCCCTCGCCGCTGTTCAGAATCGTGTAGAAGTCACTGCCCCACGTCGAATGAATCGCGACTTCGGTGGTCCATTGCTCTTGCAGCAGATGAAGATGCCGTGCGGGCAGCAGCTTGTACGCTTGACCGCCACCGGTGGAAATTTCCAATTCCGCTTCGGCCACCAGCTTGTCGGGCAACTCGCGCTGGATCAGTCGCGCGTAGCGAATTCGCCGCCCGGCCCAATCCAGCGTCTCGCCTTCCTTCATCACTGCCTCGTGGCGCCGCGTCGCCAGTGCAGAACCCGTCACACCAATCGCCACACAGACGAATCCCAGGTGAATCAAATAACCACAGTATTGGCGGCGGTTGTTCAAGAGCGCCCGCACGAGTCCCGTGGTGTAGCTGGCCGACGAGCGCCGTTGTGCTTCGATCAACAGTGCCGCGGCGAAAGAAACAACAGTCACGGCGGACATCATGGCGACCAACAACGACACCGGATGCCGCACTCCGAACACGAAGGCAACAGCGACAGCGACGAGCCCGGCACCGGCCGACAGCAACAACATCTTTTTCTGCACCGGCGTGGGCGGCCCACCCCAACGCAACAACGGCACTGCCGCCGTCGTCGCCAGCAACAACAAGCCGATCGGCACCAGCACCGCGTTGTAAAACTCCGGGCCAACGACCGCGGACCATCCAAGCAAGTAAGTTGACAGCGGCAAAGCCAGCGTGCCCGCAACGATCACGGTTGTCAGCAGCAGCAACAGCACCGCCGACATGACGACCAGTGACTCCCGCGCCCACAAACTGCGCAGCCGCCGCTTCGAGACAAGCGACTGCCGGCGCAGGACGATCAGTCCCGTGCCCGCGACAACCAGCACAAACATCAACACCAAGAACATCCAGCCGATTGGCGATTGGCTAAAGGCGTGCAAGCTGCTGAAGATGCCGCTGCGTGTCAGAAACGTCGCAAAGTTACACAGCCCGAACGTGACGAACGCCAGCGCTAATGCCGTGCGCTTCAGTCCGCCGCGATAACGCCAGACCATCAGCGAGTGAATCAGCGCCGTGCCAGTCAGCCACGGGATTAGCGAACCGTTCTCGACCGGATCCCAACCCCAATAGCCACCCCAGCCCAACTCTTCGTAAGACCAATAGGCTCCCAGCAAGATGCCGATTCCCAACACGACCCAAGCCGCCAGCGCCCACGGGCGAGCTTGCTGAACCCATTGCGTGTCGAGCCGGCCGGTGATCAGCGCCGCGGCCGCCAACGCGAATGGAACGGCCCACGCTGCGTAGCCGCTGAAAACCACCGGCGGATGAATCATCATCGCCGGATGTTGCAGCAGCGGACTCAGCCCGGCGCCTTCCTGCGCAGCCACGATGCTGGCCTTCATCGGATCGGCGGCGAACACCATGATGGCCAATAGAAAGCAGACGTAAGCCATCAAGATGCCTAACGCCGTATCGCGCAGTTCGCTCGCCGGCTGCCGCGGCCAGAATCGAAAGAACATTGCCAGCGCCGCCAGAATCCAGGCCCACAACAGCAGCGACCCTGCTTGGCCGACCCACAATGCCGACAGTGAATAATTCCAGACCAGCAAGCTGCTGGAATACTGCACCACGTAGTCGAAGCTGAAGTCCTTGCTCAGCAGTGCCCACGCCAGCACGCCCAACGTCACGGTCAGAGCCGCGATGCAACCGGCGACGGCGGCCAATCCGCTGCGCAGCACGGCAAGATGCCGCGACCGTCGCCCCACCGTGCAAGCGAACGCTGCATAGCCGGAGGCTACAAACGCGGCCAGCAGGCACAGTTCGCCGAGAGTCCTCATACGCTTCCTTAAGGAAATGGATTGCAATGACTTCCGTAGCCGAAGTCGTGAGACTTCGGTCCGAACTCTCACGAGTTCGACTACCAGCCGCAATGACTTCCGTAGCCGAAGTCGTGAGACTTCGGTCCGAACTCTCACGAGTTCGACTACCAGCCGCGCGGGGAGTTATTGCGACTGATATTTGCTGGCGCAGCGAGTGAGCACCTTATCGCCATGCAGATGAGTCAGATTCTCCAGCCGTCCCTCGACAACCACATCCATGTCTTCTGCCAAGTTATCGGGCAACGGCGCCTGGCAGGTTGCCTGCAAGCGGCCCTGCGTGCCAGTCAGCAGAAATGTGGCCGTGCTGCGATTGTCGCGAATCACCAGCGAACCTGGCTCAACTCGCCCGCTCACGCGGACCCGCCGCCCCACAAACTGCTCGGCATTGGCCGCACACTCGTCCACCGTCAGATAATATTGCCAACTCGACGACGCGCCCAAATACGCCACGTAGGCCAACACACTGACCAGAACCGCACCGCCGACCGCTAGTTTTACACCGACTGACATCCGCGACATCGCCTCCGCGCGAACAATTGACCGGTGAAGAGGCGACGTGACGCCTCGTGTGGATTCTCGTATTTGCAGACACAGCAGCGATTTGGCCCAGATAAAGAGGCCGGGACTGTACCAGCTTGCTAGATGATTGTCAAACCAAGTTGAAAACAGATCCGCGTGCCGGTGTGCGGATTCGCGCGGGTGGGGCACTTTGCCAGAAGCAACCACAAAACATATCATGGAACTCCATGACGATGGGCTCGCTATGTTGGTGGAACGTTCAGATGCCGCACGAGGTCGACGTCGACGGCGAACTGTGCATTTCCGCTCACTCGTCGCACGCTGGTTCGCACAACTCGCGCTGCGGTTCGCGTGTTTTTGAGGTGTTTCGAGCTTTGGCACGAAGCGTGCCTAGCATGTGTGACGTGGCTCAGCATCGTACCCAGCCAGGTTGAATCCGAACGATGTGAGCTTCCACTCACGACTCCGCTAGACAAAGAACGAGGACATGACAATGCAAACAACACGGTCTTCGCAGAGTGTTTCGACCAGCCACGATTACGAAGCCGTCATCGCCAGCTATTACCGCTGCGAGGACTCCGGAGGCTTATTCGATACGTTCTACGATCTGTTCTTCGCCAAATCGCCGGAGATACCACGTAAGTTCGCCAACACTGATGAAGTCGAGATATTAAGCCCTCACGACTTGCAACAATCGTCCCGCTTGCTTGTGACAAGCGATGAACCAGATATGCAGGAGTATTTTGAAAAGATGCTTCCGCGGCTGGGTTACGAGGTTGCGTCCGTGGCTGGAAATCGGCATGCAAACGGGACCCACCCCCTGACTGGAATCGGCGCGTAAACGGGACCCACCGAACCACTGACCGCCCATGAATTGCGGAATCATCAGACGTTTCTGCTGCCGGCAATCGCAGCTTGTCACACGTGCCACGGGCGGCCGTTGGACAACGGCGAAACCTGCGTCGCATGCGGCAACCCGGTGTGGAAATATGAATGGTTGACCGCGGCGGATTAGGTTACACCTGCGCCGCCTCGCGCCGCTCGTCGACCGCTTCGATCGCCTCGACGGCCAGCAACAGCAGGTAGTCCAGCGGGCACGGACATTGGTTGGTGGGCCGGATCGCACAGTGCGAGCACACATCCGAGTGAAACCGCTCGATGTATGGCTCCATCGAGTTGCCCTTGGCGGCATGGCAGACTTCGACAATCTCGGCCAGATGCAGCTCGATGCCGCAGCGTTTTCCGTGCGGAGCACAGGGCGGTCCCCCAGGCGGCCGTTCGATGCAGCGGCTGCAGACCTGCTCGCGAATCTCCGCCAGGTATTCGTCCAGTTGAACTTGGGTGTACATGATAATTCTCCTAATTGCAGGCCAGAATGGAATCCGTCAGAGTCGCCATCGAGCACGGCTTGACGTGAAATTGGCAAATCGGCAGCGGCGCGACGGACGGCAGTTCGTCTCGGTCGCGGCGCGATAATACAACAATCGGCGGAAGCGGCAGATCGGACTGCTCCTGCACGAACCACAGCAACCGCTCGCCCCAGCCGTCGAACGAATCCGGCTCGACAACCAACACGTGCGGGAAGTGGTCACGCATGTTCTCCACGCACTCGACTTCGTTCGTGGCCGTGTAAACTTCGAACCCGGCGCGCGTCAAGTACATCCGATACACATCGAGCAGCGATTCGTCTGGGTCGACGATTAATACCCGGGTTGCCATGTCTGGACTCCCTTGACAAGAAAGGTTAGGCACCTGCTAGCCGAGCAAGTTGCGTACCTATCGCACGTGCGTGCCGACGAATCGTGTCAGACGTTTTGTGCGGCCCGGTTTTCGGCCTGAACATTCCGATGGAACGCCGCTGGAGCCAAGTAGCGCGCGGCACAGCACGTGTGGCGCGACAGTATGGCTCATGATTCTTGGTACGCGGCGTGGACAATTCCGCGACGAGTTATTTCACGAAGCGTGCGGAAACGCGCGCGTGATGCAACAGTGACGATTTCTTCGTCTGGTGCTTGCCAAAAGGAGACGTTTCGTACATGATCATCAACATTGGTGGAGCACGTCTCGTGATCGATCCCAACAAGTTCAATTGGGTATGCGGCTGAGCGGGACGGCGCAGTTCTCGTGCCACTTGGTCTAACGCAAAGGAGAAACAGACATGACGATTCAGCGAATGCGTTTTCCGTTGGTTGCCGTTGGCGTGGCTGCGTTGCTCGCTGCCTGTACGGTCGGCTTGACATTGCTCAACGTTTCTCCAGAAGCACTCGCGCAGCCACCCTTGGCCAAACCGCCCGAAGGCCAAACGTACACGGGGGCGAAGCAGTGTGCGTCCTGCCACTTCGATCAGTATTTGAAATGGCGGCAGACGAAACATGCCAAAGGTTTCGAAATCCTGCCGGCCAAGTACAAGACGGAAGCCAGTTGCTTGAAGTGTCACACGACGGCGTATGGTCAAGAGACCGGTTACAAGGGAGCCACCACTCCCGAGTTGGTCGGCACTTCCTGTGAAGCTTGCCACGGCCCCGGCAGCAAGCACGGCGAAATCGCCAAAGGATTCGGCAACAAGAAGCTCACGCCGGAAGAACAAGCCTACGTCCGCAGCACCATCTACAAAGTGCTGCCGGCTAACTCGTGCGTCGAATGCCATACGGATAAAGGACACAAGGATCATCCGCCCTACGACAAGAGCTAATCGCGCGTGCCAAGAGGGATCTCTAAATGGCTGAAAATGCTGACGCAGAAAAATCGGATGCCGAAAAACCTGCTCCAAAGCCCAAAATGAGTCGTCTAAAACTCTGGACGATTCGCTTGTTGATCGTGGGTGTCGTGATGTTGCTGCTGGGAGGCTGCTTTGTCGGCGTGGCGGAACACCACACCAGCCAGGCACAATTCTGCGGCTCCTGCCACATCATGGAGCCGTACTACGACACGTGGAGTGCCGACGTGCACGGTACGAAGTTGGACGTGGCTTGTGTCGAGTGTCATTACGCCCCGGGTGAGAGGACCACGATCAAAGCCAAGTTTCGCGGCCTCAGCCAGGTGACGAGCTACTTCAGCGGCCGTTACGGAGCGACTCGACCGCGGGCATTCGTCAGCAACCTCAGTTGCTTGACCGCCAAGTGTCACGGCGATCTGACGTTCATGGACAAACCCATTCTGCTGGGCACTGTCAAATTCACGCACGCCAATCACCTGCAACGTGACGGCGAGAAAGAAAAAACGAGCGAGCAACGGTTGGCTGATCTGGAAAAGACGCTGAAGACGCTCGTTGGCGATGAGCACTTTTCTGAACTGGAATCAGCCGCCACGCAGGCCGGGCCGGCCGACGAGCGTTACGACAAACTCGTGGTACTCGCCCAACAATGGAACGTGAATGCGGAGCGCGACACGCTCGTCGAATTCTCGCAACTACACCATCGCAAGGTGCGCGTCGCGCAGCTCAGCGACTTGCAGTGCACGAACTGCCATGCCTACCACGCAACGAATCAGGAGTCGGCAAGTGGACACGCTCGCGGGCATTTCCAAGTGAGCACGACCACCTGCTATACGTGCCACTTTAACAACGAAGGTTTCAACACAGGCACCAACAAGTGCCTGATGTGCCACACGCCGCCGCAGCAAGAGATTATCGTGCACAGCGAATTGGCGGGCGGCGCCGGCGAGAAGCTGCAAGGGTCCGAGTTGGGCACGAAGCTGGTGAAAATGAATCACACGGACATTTTGGCTCGCAAGGTGGACTGTCTGGCTTGCCATGCCGACGCGGCTCGTAGCGACTCCACGGTCACGCGGCGGGATTGCGAACGGTGTCACGACCAAGAGCGATTCTTCGCCGATTGGAAAGAGCCGTTTACGCTCAGCTTGGTCACGCGCTACCATCAAGTGCACGTCGAACAACAGCGGGCCAAGTGCCTGGATTGCCATTCCGAAATCAAACACAAATTGGTGCCGGACGGCGACGGCGATCCGAACAAGGGATTCCTGCGTTCGGTGCTGGCCGACTGCACGCGCTGCCATCCGAAACACCACGAGGCCCAAGTCGATCTGCTGCTCGGTCGCGGCGGCATCGGCGTGCCCAAGAGTGCCCCAAACCTGATGTTCGGCGCGAGGACCAATTGCACCGGCTGTCACATCGAACTGTCCAGCGACGTGCACGGCAGCAGCGTGATCAAAGCCACCGAATCCGCCTGCGTCGCCTGTCACGGCGACCGCCACAAAGATACGTTCGAGAAGTGGAAGCTGGGTCTGGAACTGGTCATGGGCGACGCCGATCAAGCGTATCAAAACGCCACGCAACTGCTCCAAGAACAATCCGACGCCCCGGCCGACAAGCGTCAGCAAGCCACCGATCTAATCAAAGCCGCCGAAGCCGACCTGCAACTGGTCAAACGCGGCAACGGCCTGCACAACATCAACTACTCAAT
>JBGTKH010000596.1:0-3867 GCA_041744735.1 Pirellulaceae bacterium
TTCATGTCGGCGGAAAGTCGCCATGACGATCAAAACCGCATGTCCGCCGACATGAAAAAGACTCCCGACCCCCTTTTAAACACGAATTACTATCGATTGACGGAGGATTACGATGGCCCGTATTCGCATTCAAGACGAGAACCGCGAGATCAGCGATCCGCAAGAAATTCGTGACTACCTCAAGCCCCACGGCATTTGGTATGAGAAGTGGGATGTCGAAAGCCGCATCGGTCCCGACGCGACCAACGACGATATCCTGACCGCCTACGCACCGGAGATCGAGCGGCTGAAACAGCGCGGCGGGTTCGTAACTGCCGACGTGATCAACGTCACGCCGCAAACGCCGGGCTTGGACGCGATGCTGAACAAATTCAACAAAGAGCACACGCACAGCGAAGATGAAGTGCGATTCACCGTCAAAGGCCGCGGCATCTTCCACATTCATCCCAAGCAGGGCTCCGTCTTCGGCATTCAAGTCGAAAGCGGCGATCTGATCAACGTCCCCTGCGGCACGCAGCATTGGTTCGACCTGTGCGACGACCGCACGATCCGCTGCATCCGCCTGTTCCAAGACACCACGGGCTGGGCACCGCATTATGTGGACAACCCCGTTCATGAGAGTTACACGCCGGTCTGCCTCGGGCCCAGCTACCTGTCGCCCGCGACGAGACTCGACTCGGTGGTGAAGGTGTAGTGCTGCGTCAAAGCGAAAAAGTGGGGTAAGCATCCTGCTTGCCAACACAATTAAACGCAAGCTGGAAGCTTACGCCACGGAACCTGCCGACCCCAATATTGAGCTTTGACAAAGCACTAGGTTTGCATTGCAGTGGAAAATCTCAGCGGCCGCGGAATCCTGTTGGACATCGAAGGCACGACGTCGTCGATCAGCTTCGTGTACGACGTGATGTTCCCGCACGTGCGACGCGAGTTGGATCGGTATCTGCTGGCACATTGGGACTCGCCGGAATTAGCAGTTGCCTGCGATACGATCGCTCGCGATGCGGGACACAAGTCGCTGCTGGCGTGGAGTGGAACGAACGCGGACGACGAACGCCGCCGGCAACTCGTGCGCGATGAAGTCATTCGCCTCATGGACGGCGACGTCAAAGCGACGGGACTGAAACAGCTTCAAGGCTTAATTTGGCGGGCCGGTTTCGAGAGCGGTGAGATGCAGGCTCACGTCTACGACGACGTGCCACCCGCGCTGGAAGCCTGGAACCGCGCGGAGCTCGACGTGCGGATTTATTCTTCGGGCAGCATCGCGGCACAGAAGCTGTTCTTCGGTCACACGATCCACGGCAACCTGCTGCATCATTTCCGCGGCCACTACGACACCACGACCGGCGCGAAAAAAGAAGCCGCCAGTTACACGCAGATCGCTGCCGACTTCGGCCTTCCACCCAGCAAGATACTTTTCATCAGCGACGTGCCCGCCGAACTCGACGCGGCCCGCGCGGCCAATCTACAAACGGCCCTCTGCATACGTCCCGGCAATGCTGTCGTCGCAATCGGTCACGGCCATGCTGAGATCACGCAATTCGACGAAGTCCAATGGTTCCTTGACCGTTGACGTGTCCACTCTATCATTGCAGCAGACCCATCACTTGCTCGCGTGATGACGGCCGCGGTAACACGCCGGAGTGCGTAATTCGCCGCCGAATGCCGGCACGCGGGTGCTAGCCGAAATGATGCATGTTGGCGGCAAACGAATTGCCGGCCGATTTCTCTTCGCTCCACGACGGAGCCGTCACAGACCTTCGCTAATGGAGTTTGCGCTGATGGTTCACTTCCTTTTCAGGGCGTTCGGCAACA
Source organism: Pirellulaceae bacterium (assembly GCA_041744735.1). Taxonomy (GTDB): domain Bacteria; phylum Planctomycetota; class Planctomycetia; order Pirellulales; family Pirellulaceae; genus JBGTKH01. Next base: position 1,813 of record JBGTKH010000596.1, read on the forward strand.
CCAGGACATTCAGAAAAGTTTGCGCACATTCGTTCGGCTGCTTGATCGTGTCGGTCGCAATGTTGCCCGACGCCACGGTTCACGCCGCGCCGCCGCAGGTGCGATTTGACGTTGGCTATATGGTCGGTTGCCGTGACGTGACGCCGGCGGAGTTCCGCGAGATGAATCCGGACGAGCGGCTGGTGGAAGCCAAATTCCAAGTGTCCTCGCTGGTTCAGGACGGCGCGGAAGGGGATTTGATTCAGTACATTTATCGCATCGAGAGTCCCGATCGCAGCGTGCAGATTGTTGACTTTTTGCCGAAGACCACGCTGGCTAGCGACTTGGCGGGGAATGTCGGTATCGAGAAGAAACAGGAGAACTCGAAATCGCTCGGCCTGTCGCTAGCCGGTTCCTACGATCATCTAGCCAAGATCAGCGGCGGGACGGACCACAGTTCCAAAGACTCGTCGGTTGTCCGCTACGAATTGCTGCCGTCGATGGAGTTGCTGGCGGCCAGCGGCACGATCCAACGCGGCTGCGGCGTGTACTTCAAATTGAAACCGTCGCCGCGCACGTCGCTCGTAGGAGCGAAGGACTTCGTGATCGTGATGCGCGTGCCCCAGCAATGGCGTGGCGATTATGTGCATCTTCGCTGCGAAGCGACAGGCTACCGCCGCAGCGTCGTGCGGCCGTTGGACGAGCCGCTGAATTGCGGCGAGCGTGACTTCATCGTCGCGCTCTACGCCGAAGGAGACGAAACGGCCAAAGCCGCCGCCGCGCAATACGTGCAAGCCGAAGCTAAACTGCGCCGCACCGTCCAACTGCACCGGCGCGATATCCACAAACGCTCCTACCCTACCGTCGCCCACGAATTTGGCGCCCTGTTTTCGCTCGTTGAACCGAAGATTCCCGACACGTGGCTCGAGCGACTGTTACTTGGCACGCCAACCGCGACTGCGGACGAGCTTGACAAGAGTTTGCCCAGCGAAGTTCGCTCCGCCGTGACGCGATTCGTCACCTCTAAATCGCAACTGCAACAACTGAGCGGCGGGGCGCTCGATGCGGCCGCGTCGATCGCGGAGCGATAAGCTGCTGAGTGGCAGAAAAATGAGGGTAGAAAATGATGGGCTGGTTAAGACTTCAATGTGACATTCTTTCTGCCACTAATCTTTCTGTCACATTATCGCTCCGCTTGCGCCCGACGAACGTGTAGTACGGCGTGCGAATGAACGGGATGTAGGGGACTTTGGCGCGATGCTCTTCGAAATGCACGGGCTCGAAGTGGCGGTGTAGGAAGGGGACGTGGTCGGGCGAGGGAAAGACGTTGTCGCTGGCGAACCAGACAGGCCAGAAGCTGCGCGTGAACCAGCGGTGCCGCTTCAGACCGTCAGGCGGGTACTTCCGCGAGACGTAGAAGTCCACGACGCCGATTAACCCGCCGGGCCGCAGCATGGCCAGCGCGTTTTCCATCGCGGCGAACCAGTCGGGGATCATCGTCAGCGAGTACGAAAACGTGACCACGTCCACCGGGCCGCTGGCCGGCTGAAACGTGGTCGCGTCGGCTTCGATCGTGTCGACGTTTGTCCAGCCACGCTCGGCGATGCGTTTTCCGGCAACCTGCAAAAGTGAGTGCGACAGATCGACGACGTGAATCTTCTTCAGCCGGCGAATCCGCTCTCCAAAATACTCCAAATTCGCGCCCGTGCCGCCTCCCATGTCGACCCATACGCCACCTTCCGGCACGTCGATCGCATCCCACAGTTCCTGCCGGCCCTTGAGCAGCCGTTTGCGAAAGTCGTCGTAGTTGTCCGCCTGCCCCGCGTAAAAACTCTCCAGCCGCGCCGCGTGATCCTTACCACGCACCGGCTTCATCGTCAGGTGATAGAGAATCTTGATATCGGAGAGCAGGCCCATGGAGGGTTCAGGGGTCGGGGTTCAGGGAAGAAGAAAGAGGTCAGAGGTCAGAGGTCAGAGGTCAGAAGAAAAAAGAAGTCAGAGATCGGTGGGCGGTTGTCTTGTGCGGGTTGATGGAATGGGCGGTGCGAATCGTACGGATGCACAACTTCTTCCTCT
>JBGTKH010000597.1:0-3639 GCA_041744735.1 Pirellulaceae bacterium
TCCACGTTCAGGAACTCGCCGTACACGGCGGCCAGTCCCAAGGCCGTGCCGAACAGCCGGCTGGCGAACAGCGTGGCCGCCCCCTCGACCACGTCCCAGTAACCCGGCGGACTCCAACTGCCCACGTACAGCGGCGAGGTGTAGCTGGACGAATCGCTCGAACTGCCGCTCTGTGTCTCGCTGCCATTGCTCCACGTCCAGTTGCCCCAACTGCTATGGCTGACAAGGATCTCCGTCGCCGAGATCAAGCTTTCGCTGGTCGTGCTATGGTCCTCGTTGCTCCAGGAGTACCCGCCGCCGTAACCATTGCCGTTGCTGTCGGAGGTGTAGGTGCGCGTGTGGCTGGTGACGTACGTGCTGCCGTTGGGGTTGAGTTCCGTGACCGTGACGACGTTGTCGGTCCACTCGTTGTACCAGTACGAGTAACTGCCGCCGCCGCTGGAGGTGGAGGTAGAGTTGCCTTCGTCGTCGCGCGTGATCGTCTGGGTTCCCGAGCCGCTGACCGTGAACGTGGACGGGTCGAAGTCGATGTTCGTGTTCACGAGCTGCTGGGTGTAATAGCCGTTTTACTCGCTGCTGCTGCAACAGAAAACGAACCTGTCCAACCTGTCCCGTTTTCTCCGCGTTGTCGCGAACAGTTCGTCAACAGCCTGCTGCCGCGCGTCTCGTTCGCGGCGGCGTTCCAAGAGGGCTGCGCCGGCGCGGACGAGCGACCTGGGGAGTCGAAATATGCTGCGGCCAGTTTGAGAATTCCGGTAGCTACGCTCACCAAACCGTGGACTGGCAGCGCAGCCACCGTCTGGCGACGGTAGCTACCAACTGGCGGCGGCATAGCCAACGATATCCGTGACCGAGCAGGAAATCAGCGGGTCTTTCGCCGGCGCGAGTTTGGCCGCTTTTGCTTTGGAGAGGTTACGATGATGTTATCCAGCGTCATATAGATCCGCACCATTCCCGACGATGCGACATAACCGCCCTGGGCGTTGCACAGCTTGCAGGCCAACGCCGTAAATTCCCATGCCTGGGACTCGGTGCAGGAGATTTTTCGGGTTACCAGGCGTTCAATGCCGCGCTTCTGCCCATACTGCCGCAGGTGTTCGGCGTGATCGCGCAGCCTGGGAAGAATTGATGGGTGATCCCACGCCCAAAGGAGTGTACCGTCCTGCAAGTTTAGCGTGCCGATGATCTGAGCAGAACAAACGACGCGTGTTCCTGTTTTCGTCTCGAACGCAATCGTGCCCTGATCTTGGTCGAGATCCCAACGTGCGGCCCCGATCCCGAGAACCGCGTCGTGGGCCTCCATTTTCGTGTTCAATTCAAGAAGGCTCCGCTCGATTAGGAGCTTAAACTCGGCCACTTGCGGTTTGACTGAGCCATTGTTGCAACGCTTGGTGGAACGCATCGGATACTCCAAACTACACTGCTTCGTTGTGGATCGTGCTAGAGTTCCAGTGCCAGGGGTTTCTTTCCCTTAAACAACGCCCAGCGGCGATGTACTTTCCAAGCACCGTCCACGCAAACCATTTCGATGTCTACACGAGACTTAATTCCCGCGCGTGTATGGCGAATTTGGACAATGACTTTATTCGGTCCCTTTTCCTCGGTGGCGATAATCTCATTAGTCTTCAGGTCATACTCGTGAGGCCACCTAACCGTGAATTCCTTCCGCCGCCACTTCGATGGAATGCAGTGTATATCTTGAATTGCCCGCAACTTCACCATCTGTTGATTGATCCATTCGTCCGAATCTAGTTTTCCGTGGTCGGCCTTTTCACCGAGCTTATGCGTTTCTCGCTCCCACTTGTACATATCGCGCATAAATGCCTTTAGTGCGCGAACGGTTCCTTTTAATGTCTCATTCATTAAGAGCTCCTAGGCTGGTCTACTAAAGGCTAATTACTTGGTTATTCGCCTAGTGGCGTTGTCAGGCTGATTAATTTAGAAACCTTTGTGAATCCAGAATCTTACCTTTCATGTCCCGTACTTGGTAAAGAATGCTCGATACGCGATTGCCGCTATACCGTAAAGATACTTGGACGTCTACGGCACCGCGCCGTCGAACAAGATCAGCAACGTCTGCCTCGAATCTCCGAAATGCACCGCGATTGATCGAGCGGTTCTGAGAAAAAATCAGCGAGCCATCACCGCCCAGTCGCTTTGCGATGATATGACCAGCATCGTCTCGCGCGGCGATGGTGCCGTTTCGGATCGCCCGCGTTCCCATCCCCAGATCAGCCCGCCGAATTGTCGCCTTCACCGACGATATGTTTCCGGCCGCGTTCTTTATGACAGTCGTGGCACACGTGTTATGCACCAGTATGCCATTCGCAGACACGTGATAAACATGTTCGCCGTGAACTTGAAGGTTGTAGACCAATTCCGTTTCAGGACGAGCGGTGACGGCAGTCACGGCCGTGACACCTGCCATGCTGCTCCACACGTGTTCGCCCGTTTGTAGTTCGTTTGCTGGAATATACTCGCAGCGGTCTTCGGACCATATCAAGTGACCGGCCGTGCAACCAATTGGCTGCTGGCTATCATCGACCCACACGTTTACCAAGTCCTCTTCGGGCTCGTGAACGAATATGCCCGTCACCAAATTGCCGGCGCCGCGTTTAATTTCAGGACAAGGCTCGACGGAAATCACTCGGGCGTCGCCAGTGACTCCCATTTCAGCAAGGTCAATGTAGATCGCACGACCCGGTGCCGCGCCCGTCGCGTCGATTAACTCCAGCGGCCAAAGAAGCCTGAACTTGACCCACTTGCCGCTGGGCTTGATCATCTCGAAGTGGACCGCGCGGTGCGTTTCGGGAGTGGGCTCCGGCTCGTCCGTGACTTGTTCGCGTAGCGGGTTTCGTCCGGCGGTACGGTCGCCGAGTTCGATTTCAGAGATCGGCTTGGTCGTCTGGCCGATGTCCTTCACACCCATGAAGCCGCAGACGCCGACGATTAGTAGTGTGAATAGCGCCCAGATAACGCCAAGACGGCGGGAATGACGCGGCGCTGCGGAGTTTTGTGAACGCGGGTGTTGCTTTGCTTGTATGGACGGACGAGCTACACGAGTTACCGGCAATGTCACCAGCGCTTCGTCATTGGACGTCGGCAAGAATACCTGCGCTAGCGCTCGGGAGTTCATCCCGGATTGACGGCCCACGGTGAGTTCGCGGAACTCCGACGGATCGGTCAGCCAAGACATGTGGGAACTCTCCGGATTGAATAACGCATCACAAAGCTCGTCGAACATTGGTTGGTCGTCACGCATGGCTTCTTCCATATCTTCATAACGGGGCAGGAACAGTTCGTCTAGGGACTCGGGGGCGAACAGTTGGCCGTGCAACTCTTCGCGAGCAGTTCTGGCGGCGCGATGTTTTCTGTTGCGCTGCACGATGGCCCAGCCTGCGGCGCTGAGGGCCAACACCCCAGCGGCGGAGACCAGCCACGATCCAGCGATGCGCTCCGATAGCGCCTCGTCCAGATGCACCAGCGTATCGCCCACGAAGCAGCGGCCCAGTACGTTGCCGACGGCGCGGCCAATGGAAGTGGGGGCGTCGCAGGCCGTATGACGCGAGAGGGACTTGGCGGCGCTGCTGAAGCCGTCCATCGCGCGGCTGCCTACTTTGCCCGCCGCCCGAGCCGCTT
>JBGTKH010000598.1:0-9592 GCA_041744735.1 Pirellulaceae bacterium
GATGACCGAATTCGACTGTCCCGACAACGCTTTCGCCACACCGCGCCGTGCGACCACCACCACGCCGCTGCAAGCGCTGACGCTGATGAACCACCGCTTCACGCTCGACATGGCCGGCTTTCTGGCCGAGCGGCTGACACAAGACGCCGGTGAAGGCGAGCCGCGTGCACAAGTCGAGCGTGCCTATATGCTGGCGTACGCGCGATGGCCATCACCTAAAGAACAACAAGCGGCTTTGACACTGATCGATCAGCACGGCCTGCGTGCGTTTTGCCGCGCGTTGTTGAATTCGAATGAGTTGATTTACGTGGACTAAATCGCTCGGCGTCCCGTCAAGTATAATGTCAGACGGGGCGAAACTTGAGAGACCATTTGAAAGTGTGACACAAACAATGAGCGATTCCATTGCACAAATGACGAAGGCCGAGTTTCGCGAACTGATCGAAACAATCGTCGAGCAGAAACTGCTGGATGTGCTAGGTGATCCCGATCAGGGACTCAAACTTCGCAAGGCTGTTGATGCTCGATTGAAGCGTCAGCGGGCAGCGGTCGCGACCGGCGAGCGTGGACGAGCGTTCGACGATGTTGCCGCGGAACATGGATTGGAATAATGCCGTGTATGAGTTGCGTATCCTCGATGCGGCAATCCGCGCACAAGTTGCGAATTGGTGATTATCGAGTGATTTACGAGGTTCTGTCCGACGAACTTGTAATTGTCGTTCACATGATCGGACATCGGCGTGAAATTTACCGAAATCCGTAGCGCAACGTTCGCCATGATCGGTCGCACGTTGAATGCTCTCGTACATCCCCGCGGTCAAAGGCGCGTGTCATGAGTCGACGTCAACAGCAACACGACAATACTTCGATTGCTTTGTCGCGTCGCGCGTTTCTCGGTAACGCTTACAGCGGATTGGCCGGCGTTGGACTTGTGCATCTATTGCATGCGGAACTATTCGCCGCGAAAACTGCCGCGTGGCAACCGGGTCGCGGGCAGACTCATTTTCCTGCCAAAGCGCGCCGCGTGCTGCAGATCTTTTGTCCCGGTGCGGCGTCGCACATGGATTTGTGGGAGCACAAGCCAGAACTGGAGAAGTGGCATGGCAAGCCGCTGCCGGGCGAGGAAAACATTCTCTCGTTTCAGGGACGCAACGGCAACCTGATGCAGAGCCCGTGGCCGTTTGTGCCGGCCGGCCAGAGCGGCAAGCTGATCTCCAGCATGTTGCCGCACATGGCGCAGCACGTGGACGACATCGCGTTCATTCACTCGATGACCTCCAAGACGAACACGCACGGACCCGGCTGCGTCTTCATGAACACCGGGCACGCCAGCGAAGGGTTTCCCAGTGCAGGGGCTTGGGCTAGTTACGCGCTGGGCAGCGCCAATGAAAACCTGCCGACCTACGTGGCTCTGCCCGATCTGCGCGGCGAGCCGCCCAACGGCAAGGCAAACTGGAGCAACGGCTTTCTGCCCGCGCGGCATCAAGCGGTGATGATGAGCTCCGAGCAGCCGCTTCGCAATCTGGCGCGCCCCGCCGAAATTCCCGCCGACGAGGAAGCGGCAACTCGCGAGTTTCTGTCGCAACTGAATCGGCGGCACGCGGCCGAGCATCCAGGTAACTCGGACCTGGCCGCGCGAATGGCGGCCTATGAATTGGCCGCGCGGATGCAGCTTTCGGCGCCCGAGGTATCCGATTTGGCGGCCGAACCTGAAACGATCCACAAGCTGTACGGCACCGGCGATGCGAACAAGCTGAAAGCGGCCTACGCGCGGAACTGTTTGCTGGCGCGGCGGCTGCTGGAGCGCGGCGTGCGTTACGTGAATCTGTACTGTGCCTCGCGCGCGTCGGGCGTTGACGGGCTGCTGAATTGGGACGCGCACAAAACGCTCAAGCCCGACTACGAACGTCACTGCCCGATCTTCGACCAGCCGACCGCCGCACTGCTGACCGATCTGAAACAAAGCGGCTTGCTCGCCGACACGTTGGTCCTTTGGACCACTGAATTCGGCCGCATGCCCACGCATCAGGCGGGCACCACCGGCCGCGATCATAATCCCGACGGCTTCACTTGCTGGATGATGGGCGCGGGAGTGAAAGGGGGAGTCAGCTTCGGCGCCACCGACGATTTCGGCCGCCGCGCCGCCGTGAATCCGACGACGGTGTGGGACTATTATGCCACCGTGCTGCACCTGCTGGGCTTCGATCACACGCAGCTAACCTACTACCACAACGGCTTCGCCCGCCGCTTGACCGACGTCCACGGCCAGGTGCTCAGCAACATTTTGGCCTAGTGCTTTGTCAAAACTAAAAAGTGGGGCAAGCATCCTGCTTGCCAACTCGATTTCCACGAGTAAACGCAAGCTGGAAGCTTACGCCACGTAACCGGCCGACCCTAAAACTTAACTTTGACAAAGCACTAGCGTTCGACCACAATGCCGGTCGTCTCTTCCAGATTATCCGCGGCCTCGTCGGACACGCCGATGACATTCTTGACCCACAACTCTTGAAGCGCCGGCAATCGCTTCACGTGCTCGAGACCGGCGTCGGTGATCTGAGTATCATTCAGTCGCACGTTTTTGAGTTTGGGCAGCGGAGGAATTGTTGACAGACCGGCGTCGTCGACATTCGTCTTGTCCAAACGCAGAGATTCAAGATTGACGAGGTCCTTCAAGCCGCCGAGCCCCGCGCCAGTCAGCGAGCAACCATCCAGCGTCAACGAATTCAGGTTCGTTAGTCTGGAGAGATGGACCAGTGAATTGTCGTCGATCTTTGTGTTGCTCAGATCCAGGCTCGTGAGCCTGGTCCACCCGGCAATTTCTGCGACCCCCTTGCCGGTAACGCCCGTCTGCGAGGCATTCAACACGGTGACGTTGACCAACGACTTGATATTCGCCAGTCCCGCATCGGTGACGTTTGAGCCGGAGATCACAATGGTCAAGACCTTACGTTGCTCATTCAGTTTCTGAGCGTATTCCGCGAGGGTTGCCAAATCAGCGTCTGTGCAGTCCTTCTTTTCAAGGGTGATCAAGTCGGTCAGTTGTTGAACGGACCAGCCTTTTTCTTGCAGTTGGCTGATTTCCTTCGGTGGATCTACGACAAAGCAGCCTCGGCACCCGGCAACGAGCAGAATAGCTAACAATAGAGTCCCGCCAAGAAATTGCGGTAGCGTGATGACGCGGCATGCGGCCGTTTTGTTCCTGCTTGTCATGATGCTTCCTTACTGGTTCGTCCGCTTCTTAATTTGGTTCTCGATTTGTTGGATGTAACCGAGCATAGAATGATCCTTGATCGCATTGACGTGCAAACCAGTGATCCGCAAAATGAACGGGCTCGCACCAGCGATCACCATTTTCAGAAATGTCTCCCAGCCACTTTGGTCGTTCTTGAGATTGCCGTCTTTGTCGATGTAGTAATCCTGGCCGATGTGGTCGTATCCTAGCGGCAGGCGCGTTGCAAGGCGGGATACAATGTCTTCATTGTTGACGAACCGGAAGGATTGTGACCGAAACAGATTATTGAGATTCTTGACGAAATCGCCGTTGCCGACCCGCGGCGAACCAAAGGTGTAAAGACCGCGGACTTGCGTTTTCAATCCTGGAATCTGTGCCGGCTTTTCGAGAAACTTGGCCGTCGCCAGCGTCGCCAGTGCGGCACCCAAACTGTGCCCGGAAATCCACAGACCTTGTCCCGCGTCTTGATAATCCTTAATCGCTTCCAGCACCTGAGCCCACACGGCGCTGAGCGCCAGTCCAAATCCCTCGTGAATCATCCCTAGCGGTCCGCCGGTCAAGCGGGCTTTCGCATCCGACAGCCAGTCGTCCAGATTTTTCTCCGTGCCGCGGAACACGGCGATCAGCGCCTTGTCATTGCCGGCGACAAACATCTGAGTTTCACCGACGCTGATCATGCGAAAGCGGCGGAAACCCCACGACTTTAACATCCTGCGAATCTCTTTCTCGTCCGTGCTATAGACCAGCGATGATGCTCGGGCCAGCAGCAGGGCATTGGCCGGATCATATCCTGTCGCATCGGAATTGAACGGAGGATCGGACATGATAGGGCCTCCTCAGATTACAAAACGTGCGAATTGATAACCGGGAGTGTGGTATACGCCGCGGCGACTCTTGTGTCAAGTAGTTAGTGTGCGTTTGAAAACCGTAGCCGAAGTTGTGAAACGTCGGAACTCTCACGAGTTCCGCTACGCGGGGTTAACTGGGGTTAACTGGCAGTTCGTGAAGGATGGCGATCAGTTCGCCGAGTATCATGCTGGTGGCGCCCCAAACGATATAATTGCTATATTGAATGTGAGGGGCGCAAAACGAAAGGGCACGGCGCTGGATGATATGTTCGCCGTAATTGCTTGCGTCCAATAGCCCATGGATAGGCAGTTCAATCAGATCGGCGACCTCATGCGCGTTGGGCCGGAAGTCGGGACGTTGCGTGGCCAGGGCAACGCAAGGCGTGACGAGAAAGTTGCTGGCGAAGACGTACAGCGGCGACAACCGGCCGATCAGCCAAATGCCTTCCGCGGGCACGCCCAATTCCTCCTCCAATTCTCGCAGCGCCGCATGTTCGGTTGTTTCACTCGCTTCGGTCATGCCGCCAGGGAAGCAGACCTGCCCGGCATGGTCGACCATATGCGCCGGCCGCAAGGTCAACGGCAGATGCCACTGGCCCCGGTGCGGATACAACAGCAATATCACCGCCGCCGCGCGCGCGTCCGGCGCCGCCGGACCATGATGGCGACCATAACATAGCTCCGGTGCAAACCGCGCTTGGGCCGTCTTGCCCGGCAATGGTCGTTCGAGCTGCGCGGCAAGCTGTTCCAAAAGTTCGTCATTGGTCATTGGTCATTGGTCATTGGTCATTGGTCATTGGTCATTTGCAAGACTGCGATGACGCTTATACTCCAAGGGGCATATCAACTCGCCACGACCGCGGCGACGACGGGTTGGTCGGCTTTCTCGGGCAGTTTTTCCAAGATCTCGAGCAGCACGTGGTCGGTGTCGATGCCTTCGGCTTGGGCCTCAAAGTTCAAGATCACGCGGTGCCGCAGCGCGGGCAGGTAGACGCGGCGGACGTCCTCGAAGCTGACGTTGTAGCGGCCTTCCAACAGGGCTCGCACTTTTGCCGCCAGCGCCATCGTTTGAGCGCCGCGCGGGCTGCTGCCCCAGCGGAGATATTGATTCGTGATCGGCAGCGCGAATTCGCCGCCGGGATGCGTGGCCAGCGCGAGCCGCACGATGTAGTCCTGCACGTGCTGCGCCAGGATCACGTCTCGAATCAGCTTTTGCCACTTCAGGATCTCCGCGCCGTCCATCACCTTTTCCGGCTCGATGGTGACGCCGCGCGTCGTGCGGTCGATGATCGTCGCCAACTCTTCCCGCGTGGAGTAACCCACGACCAGCTTGAAGAAGAAACGGTCGAGTTGCGCTTCGGGCAACGGGTACGTGCCCTCTTGCTCGATCGGATTCTGCGTGGCCATGACAAAGAACGGCTTTTCCAAAACGAACCGATTGCCGGACACGGTGACGGTGCCTTCCTGCATTGTCTCTAACAGCGCCGATTGTGTTTTCGGCGTGGCGCGGTTGATTTCGTCGGCCAGGCAGATCTGCGTGAAGATGGGGCCGTGCTGGAATTCAAACACGCGGCGACCTTCGGGTGTTTCCACCACCATATTCGTGCCGAGGATGTCAGCGGGCATTAAGTCGGGCGTAAATTGAATGCGGTTAAATTTTAGATCGAGGGCTTGGGCCAGCGTGCGGACGAGCAAGGTCTTGCCCAGCCCCGGCACACCCTCCAGCAAGCAATGCCCGCCGACCAACATACAGGTCAACACGCCATGCACGATTTCGTCGTGCCCGACAATCACTCGGCCAATTTGTTCGCGTAGCGATGTATATCGAAGCCGAAATTCCTCAGCCTGCTTCTGCATGGACTGGCCGATGCTCATAGATGCTCCTGATCGTAGATAAAGGATGAAAGATGACGGAAGAAAGAGGTCTGCAAAATCATGGAGGGCAAAATCATATAAGACGCTCCTATGATTTTGCCCACCATGATTTTGTCGATCTAATTCTTTTTGTCTTTATGCGCTTTCCTTTTGGCTTCAAGTAATCTTGCTGTATACGACTCGCGGTCTTCGGCGGTTTCGGCGCGGGATGGTGATGGAGTGGGGCGTGGAGGCGGAGCGACGGGGGCGGCGCCGCCGGATTTGCTGAGCACTTCATTCAAATCCATGGGCTGGGCTTTGCCAACTTCGACGTCCGGCTGCGGTTCGAAGCGGGCGGCGGCGCGGCGCTCGTCGATACTTTGGCCAATGGCGGCCTTTTGATTGCGCAGACGTTCGAGCCGCTCGTCAACTGCCGGCTCGCGTTCACGCCGCATCAGCGTATCGCCGACTCGCGCGACCAACGGCGGGAGCCACTCGAAGCCGATCGTTACGCGGCGCACAAACACGTCGGCGAAGAACAAGCACGCAGCGACCAGCATCACCCACGGCCAAACATCTTGGCTACTGATCGCCTTTGCCAAGTTATGACGAAACGTATCGACCGCCAGCAGCTTGTCCATTGCCCCGCGTTCCAGCGGACCATCAATCACTTTGCCCGGCTCGCCCCCTTTCGGCCGCAGGCCGGCCAGCCACTCGATCAACGGCATGTTGGTTTCGTGATCGCGAAACTCGGCGGAGTACGGCACGTTTAAACCGGCCAACAGCGGCGCGCGGCCCCCGCCCGGATTCACGGTCACGAAGAAGCTGCCGGACTTGTCTGCATCGAACTCGCCCACATAGCGGCCCGGCGCGGTTTGGCGAATCTTAATGTCGAACGGCTGCAGATCGGGTCCCACCGCGGCGCCGGACATGGTCAGGAAGTTCAGAAACTCGTCGTCCTTGTCCAACGCCGTGACGACCACGCGGGCCTTGCCGTCTTTGATGTCCGTGGCCACCGTGAACTTGCCGTCTTCGTTGATCGGCCGCATCGACCAGCGGACCATTTGGCTGAAGAGCTTGTCGTAATATTCCCATTCAGTCCAATCATCCGCCCAGCGTTTGCCGGCGTCGGTGGTGAACGCGACGGTGCGACCGGCGCCGTACGTCCAACTTGCCAAGATGGTGGAGTTCGGGCCGCCATCGGGCTTTGGCGATAGGATGGAAACTTCGACCAGCGGATTTTCTTTGACCGTGGTGAGCACAAAACCCTTGATGGGCGGTAGCGGGCCCTCGACCCCTTCCAACATTTCGTGCGGGTACGTGATCTCTGGCCGCACGCCCCCTTCGGGCTCGAAGATCAATGGCCGAGACACTCTACGAGCTTCACGCTGATAGATGCGCGGCAGGGCTTTGGGATTCGTGACGACGTAATACTTGCCGCCGGTGGCGGTAGCGATGTTTTGCAACGGCGTGCTGCCCGCCGGGCCGTGCGTGCCCACGGCGACAGTCGTGACTTGAATCGGGACCGGTGCCGTCTTGTAGGCATTGATGATCGCATTGCTCGGCGGCGACGGATCGCCGTCGCTGATGACGATCATGTGCTTGATTGAGGCATTGACTTTATTGAAGTCGGCCAGCGCCATGCGCATCGCCGGTTCAAACTGCGGCATGTCGCCCGGCGTCATGCGATCCAGCCGAGCGAGCATTGTGTTGCGCTTCTCGCCCACGCGGATCAAACCCTGCCCGCGATCGGTCCAGAGCCAACTGTCGCCGCCGATGTCGTAGTGAATCAGGCCACAGTAATCCATTGGCCCTAGCGTCTTGATGGCCTCGCGAGCGATCACTTTCTGCCAATGATTCCCCTGCGCCAATTCCGAAGCGTGCATCATCAGCACCAGGGCCCCGACCGCCTGAATCTTGGCGTTCTTGATTTGAAAATCGACCGGCATGGCCTCTTCCAACGGCGTGTTGGACCAGCCTCCCGCTCCGAAGCTGTTGGGACCGCCGAGCATAATCAGGCCGCTGCCCATCTGTTCCGTGTTGCGAACCAGCATCTGAATTTGCTCGTCGGTGAAACTGACAACTTCCTTCGTCGGGTCGTCACCGCTGCTGCGCGGCACGTCGGCCAGAATCACGGTGTCGTAGCCTTGCAGCTCGGCGAGGCTCGTGAACAACTGGTCGCTGCTCTGAACGTCCACCTCCAGATTCATGTCCTGCAACTTCTTGATTAGGAAATCGAAGTTGCCCTTGTGCTCCCAGTCCTCGATCAGCAGCACGCGACCCTTGCCGCGCACGTGAGTGAACGCGGTGGCGCGGTTGTTTTGCAGCATCAAGTCGTCTTGCTCGTCGGCCGGCGTGAAGTCGGCTTTGTACGTGTAGACGGCCGGCTGCTCGATCGTGTGCCGGAACGAGTACACGTTTTTGCCCGGTTTCAGCAGCACCTCTTGTTCGCTAAGCAACTCCTCGTGCTGGCCGATTTGCCGGCTGATCTTGAGCGTGCCGCGCACGAGACCTTCCGGGTTTTCCTTCGCGCCCGGCTTGGTAAAGTTGTTGACCACGACGCGCGTTTCGATCGGCTGGCCGCGGCGGATGTCGGACGGAAGCGTGACTTTCTCGACGGCCACTTCGGATCGCGTCTCCAAGCGAATCGGCACGGCGTCGATGCCGATGCCGCTGTCGACCATCGCGCGGGCCACGGAGCGTGCGTCGCCAAGATTCTCGTTGCCGTCCGAAACGATCACGACGCGCTTGGCCGTGTCTTCGGGGAACGAAGCTTGAGCCAGCTTCAGCGCGGCGGCCAGATTCGTGGCGTCGGTGCGTTCGATAACGCTCTCGATGCCGCCGGTCGAGGCCAGAGCAGCGTCGAACGGCGGAATCTCGATTTTCGCGTCGTAGCCGAAGACGATGACGCTGGCCTTGTCGCCGCGCGAAGCGTTGCGATGCTCCAGCACTTCCATGATCGCATAGGTCATCATCGCTTGGCGTTTCGCGCGCGGGATGCTCTCCGACTGATCCAGCAAATAGATGACGGTCATCTTCTCGCTGGTTCGCAGCAGTTGCACGTCGGCCAACGCCAGAATGAACAGCAGCATGACGATCGACCGCAGCGCGATCGCCGTCATCCGCCGCCAGTTTCCCAAACCGGCCAAGCTCTTGAAGCTGAACAGCCACATCACCGGCAACAGCCCCAGCAGCAGCAAGAACCACGGCGAGTTAAAACCGATCTCAAAACCGAACATGGTTTTAGTCCGCTGATTGGCGATCGCTTCTAAACGTCGACCGCCGTCGAACAACGAGCCGACAGGCGCCGTTATTCTAACCGTTTCTCTAGTTGATTCCTACATGTGGGCAATGACGAATGACGAATTCCAAATGACGAAGGAATGACGAATGACGAATGACGAATGAGCAACAGCTACGCCCCGTCGAGCGTCTGACATTCGTCCTTCGTGCTTTGTCATTCCTTCGTCCTTCGTCCTTCGTAATTCGTAATTCGTAATTCGTAATTAATTAGAACCGTATTCTCTGCACGCGGTGATTGTAAGTGTCCAGCACGTGAAGCCGCTCGCTGGAGTCCATCACGAGCGCCCACGGTTGGTTCAGTTCGCCGTCGCGGCGGCCGGGCGTGCCCCAGCAACCGAGTGACCGGCCATCGAGC